>JAZQRF010000182.1:0-13328 GCA_045629485.1 Pelobium sp.
GATATAAAAATACCAAATGGCGTTCTTTAACGTTTGGCATTTGTTCTATTTATACCGGTAATAAATGATAAAAAGAATATCGCTTTCTGTTTTAATAGTTTTTTTGTGCCTGAATGTTTTGGCACAGGGAAATTGGGGAGGCGGTGTAGATGAAGAAAATTTACATTTCGGATTTACTTTTCAATATATAGGTTCGGAGTATAAAATTCAGAAAAATCTTGATTGGCGAATGCCGCAGACGGGTGATAATGTTACTGATGAATTGAAAAGTATCAGCTCTCAGGTGAGCCCAGGTTTTGGTTTAGGTTTCGTTTCTGATTTTTATCTTACAAAACATCTTAATTTAAGGTTTACACCCACCTTAGTTTTTGCAGATCGAATGATTGATTATGAATTTATGAGTGGCAAAAACTATGATCAGTCGGAAGTGATATCTCCCGACGGATTTACCCGGAGATCTGTTTCTTCCACAATGACAGAGTTTCCGCTTTCCTTAAAGCTCAAATCAGACCGAAGAGGAAACTTTAGAGCTTATATTTTAGGTGGTGTGAAGTATGGTATAGATATCGCCTCTAAAAAGAAATTTGATGATGGTGATAAAGATTACTTCTACAAATTTCTTAAAAACCAAAAAGGAATATTTTCTTACGAAGCAGGTTTAGGTTTCGATTTGTATTTTGAATTCTTTAAATTATCTCCCGAAATTAAGTTAAGCAACTCTTTTAAAAGTGTGTTGAAAAGAGACAACGAGCCTTATTCTTCTCCTATCGACAAACTTTTTCTCAGAAATTTTATTTTTAGCTTATACTTTGAATAGTATCAAAGCATATAAATTTATAATTTCGTCTTTAAATTAACAGCTATGCCTAAAATTGTTCTGATAACAGGTGCTACCTCAGGTATTGGAAAAGCTTGCGCAGAGGTTTTTGCCAGCGAAAAATATCATTTAATCGTTACGGGCAGAAGAGAAGAAAGACTTCAGAGTCTTAAAAAAGAAATAGAAACAAGAGAAGGTGTTGCCGTTAAGACCCTATGTTTTGATGTACGTGATAAAGAAGCGGTAGCTGAAAATTTAAACAATCTGCCTGAAGATTTAAAGAATATTGACGTGTTGATAAATAATGCCGGTTTAAGCCAGGGCTTATCTGCGATTCAGGACGGGGAAATATCTGATTGGGAGACCATGATTGATACCAATATCAAAGGACTTTTATACGTGTCTAAAATTGTTTCAGGCTGGATGGTCAATAATAAAACGGGGCATATTATTAATTTAGGTTCTATTGCCGCTAAAGAAGTTTATCCAAACGGAAATGTTTACTGCGCTACTAAACACGCTGTAGATGCTTTAAATAAAGCCATGAGGATAGATTTATTACCTTACGGAATTAAAGTCACAGGTATTCATCCAGGTGCAGTAGAAACCGAGTTTTCTGTTGTTCGTTTTCATGGTGATGAAGAAAAAGCCAGGAAAGTTTACGAAGGCTACGAACCTTTAAGGGCTTTAGATATTGCAGAAACTATTTGGTTTGCGGCGAGCAGGCCGGCTCATGTAAATATCAGTGATTTATTAATTATGCCAACAGCACAGGCAAGTGTAGCTCATCACATCAAAGAAAGAAATAAAGAATAACATAATTCTCATATCAAACATCTTAATCTAAATAATATGTCATTAGAAAATACCATCAATCAGGATATTAAAACAGCCATGTTAGCAAAAAATGAGGCCGAATTAAGAGCTTTAAGAGCAGTAAAGTCAGCTTTGTTATTAGCAAAAACAGAAAAAGGTGCAGCTGATGTTGTTACAGAAGATGCCGAGATTAAAGTGTTGCAGAAGCTGGTAAAACAAAGGAAAGAATCAGCCGAGATTTACAAAAGCCAAAACCGGGAAGATCTTTATAAAATAGAGGCTGAAGAGATTGATGTTATAGAAAAATATTTGCCTAAACAATTGTCAGAGGAAGAGTTAAAAGATTATTTGCAAGGCTTAATAGCAAAACTGGGTGTAACATCTGTAAAAGAGATGGGTAAAGTGATGGGAGTAGCCAGCAAAGACTTAGCAGGCAAAGCAGACGGAAAAGCAATATCTGCAGGAATAAAATCTTTGTTGTCATAAAATTATTATATTATTTTTCTTTCAGGAGAATCTTAAAACATTAATTTTATGAACAAATAATTTGGTTTTTATACCCAAATTAAAATTAGACTATTAATTTAGCGCACTTACACGTATCGTGATATAATATTTATGGAGTTTGCAATTAAAGAAGAAAATGGTTTTAAGTACATAGAAGAAGGAGAGGGAGAGGTTTTATTGCTACTGCATGGTTTAATGGGAGCTCTTAGTAACTGGGAAGAGGTTATTGCAGAGTTTAAGGACAGATATAAGGTTATTATCCCTATGCTTCCTATATACGATCTTCCACTGCTATCAACAGGGGTAAAAGGCCTTGCTAATTATGTTCACAAATTTCTAAAATTTAAAAAACTGCATGATGTAATTCTTTTAGGCAATTCTTTAGGCGGGCATGTTGGTTTGGTTTTTGTTACTTCTCATCCAGAGATGATTAAAGCTCTTGTTCTTACCGGAAGCTCGGGTTTATATGAGAACTCTTTTGGGGGATCTTTCCCAAAGAGAGAAAATTATGATTTTATTAAAGAAAAGGTAGAATTTACATTTTACGACCCTGCTACAGCAACCAAAGCATTGGTGGATGAAGTTTTTGAAACTGTTAACGACAGAAGCAAAGTGATCAAGATCCTTGCTATGGCAAAATCTGCAATTAGGCATAACATGTCTAAAGATCTTGTTAAAATAAAAATCCCGGTAGCATTAATATGGGGTAAAAATGATAAAATAACACCACCAGAAGTTGCAGAAGAATTTAACTCTTTATTGCCAAATTCTGAACTAACATGGATTGATAATTGCGGGCATGCTCCTATGATGGAGAAACCAAAAGAGTTTAATGAGATATTGACTAAATTTTTAAAGAAAATAAGCAATAAATAATGATTGCAAAAGAACTTATTTCTGACACGATTCCTCCTCTTAAAACTTCAGATACCATCCAGAAGGTAGAAGATCGTATGGCAGAATTTAGAGTTAATCATTTGCCAATCGTAAATAACCAGCAGTTTTTAGGCTTAATTTCTAATGAAGATATCATAGAAATTCCCGATTATTCTGTACAAATAGGTTCTATTAATTTATCATTAATGAATCCTTTTGTCTATGAAGATCAGCATATTTATGAGGTAATAAGAGTTTTTTATGAACAAAAGCTCACCATCGTTCCCGTGTTAGATAGTACTATGAACTATCTTGGTTTAATTTCTATTAATACTTTAACAGAGTATTTTGCCAACATTACATCAGTAACAGAAAGAGGGGGCATTATCGTTCTGGAAATAAGCAACAAAGACAATTCGCTTTCTCACATAGCTCAAATAGTAGAATCGGATAATGCTCAGATTTTAAGTTCTTATTTAAGAAGTAACCCAGACTCTACCAAACTCGAAATCACAATAAAAGTAAATAAGACTGATATAAGTCAGATAGTTGCATCGTTTTTACGGTACGAATACGTTGTTAAAGCAACTTACAATCATGCGGATAAAGATAATGGGTCAAGAGACAGGTTCGACTCTCTGATGAATTATCTAAGTTTTGATTAATTTAATAGTTCATATATTAGTTATCGAGTTACTTAATATTTATCATAAAATATTACTCAATCAAATCAGTAAGTAGTTCACTCTCTCATCACAACTTAAATGGTAATTGGTATTTACGGAAGGCAATTTAATAACTCGGTTTTACCTTATGTACAACAGGTTTTTGATTGTTTGGTAGAATGTAATGTGGAAGTTTTAGTCTACGAAGATTTCTTTGAATTTGTTAAAGATAAGCTCTTTCTGCCCAAGCAATTCGGAATATTTTCTACACATGTTGATTTAAAAAGTAAAGTCGAT
The DNA here is from genome assembly GCA_045629485.1 of Pelobium sp. Taxonomy (GTDB): domain Bacteria; phylum Bacteroidota; class Bacteroidia; order Sphingobacteriales; family Sphingobacteriaceae; genus Pseudopedobacter. The sequence goes on from JAZQRF010000182.1 coordinate 3,979, forward strand.
GTGATGATTAGCCTTGGCGGAGATGGCACTATGCTGGATACCGTAACCCTGGTAAGAGATTCAGGAATTCCTATGATTGGGATTAACTTTGGCCGTTTAGGTTTTCTTGCCAGCGTGAGCAAAGACGGAATTAAGTTGGCGATTCAGGGGCTTGTAGATAAAAAGTTTAGTTTAGATGTACGGAGGTTGCTAAAAGTAGAATCTAATAAAGATTTATTTGGTGATTTAAATTTTGCTTTAAACGATTTTACCATCCATAAAAGAGATACTTCAGCGATGATGTTAATTCATTGTTACCAGGATGGCGAATTTTTAAACTCCTACTGGGCAGATGGTTTGATTGTAGCCACACCAACAGGTTCAACTGCTTATTCCTTAAGCTGCGGCGGCCCAATCGTTTTTCCAAGATCCGGAAACTTAATCATTACGCCAATATCACCGCATAATTTAAATGTTAGACCAGTGGTGCTTTCTGATGCCCATACCCTTACTTTCGAAATAGAAGGAAGAAGTTCCAAATATTTGGTAAGCTGTGATTCCCGGACAGAAATTGTGGATTCGACAATCAGATTGAACGTTAAAAGAGCAGATTTTGATATCAACCTGATAAGGTTAGACAATGAAAGCTATTTGTCTACGTTAAGAAACAAATTACTTTGGGGAATTGATACCAGGAACTACTAAATTTGAATGAGGCTTTCGTTTAACCTATTCTTAACAGTATTGATGCTAAACGGCCTCTCCGGATTTGCGCAAAATTGGGAAATCGGTTTAACTGCCGGCGGAATGGGCTATATGGGCGACCTCAATCCTCATCAATTTCATAAAATCAATAACCTGGCGGTAGGTGGGATCGTAAAAAGAAATTTTGATGGCTACTGGTCGTTAAAATTTTCTGTATTAGCAGGTAAAGTAAGTGCAAATGATGCTGATGCTAAATATCCCGAACAAGTAAATCGTAATCTCCATTTCTTTTCTCCAATTACCGAAGGGAGTTTCCAGGTTGAATTTAATTTTTTTGATTTTGGAATAGATTATGGGCAAAAACGGTTTACTCCATATGTTTTTGCAGGGGTATCTGTTTTTGGATTTAATCCAAAAGCAGAATACAACGACAAAGTTTACGAGTTAAAGTATTTGGCTACCGAAAAGCCAGAGACAGATGGTGCGGCCTATAAAACCATAGCTACTGCAATTCCTGTGGGTGCAGGTGTAAAATATCAATTTTCTGAAAGCTTAAATATAGCTGCAGAATTTGGTTTTAGAACGGCAAATACAGATTATATAGATGATGTAAGTCAGCGCTATCCGGATATAGATCCCGCTTCTCCAAATTCAGCAGTCAGAAGATATTTTTCTGATCCGTCATTAAATAAAGTAGGAGAACCAGACATACAACGTGGAGATTTTAGAAAAAAAGATACCTACCTCTATACAGGTATCACATTATCATACGTTTTTAGAAGTAAAAATTGTCCGTTTTAAGAGATGTTTCCAAACTATAACAGTAAAGAGCCTATTCATAATCTTTAATCCTTTATTTCATTGATTTATAATTTTTTAATTTCATAAAGAAAAAAACAAAGGATTTTCTACCTTCGCAGATTAAATTAAAGCTTGTGGCATCAGCTATAATTTATGATTTACAACAGGAAGAGTGAATGAGAGATTCTTTAACATTTTTAATTGTAAAATAAATCTAATAGAATAATAAAAAATTGCCAGTTTAGTTATATTCAAATGAGTATTAAAGATCAAATTAACCCCTCTAAATTACCACAACACATCGCAGTTATTATGGACGGAAACGGGCGTTGGGCAAAAGAACAGGGCAAATTAAGAGTATTTGGTCATAAAAATGGAGTGTTAGCGGTAAGAGACACAGTAGAGGGAGCCGCGGAAATTGGAATTAAGTACTTAACACTTTACGCTTTTTCTACAGAGAATTGGAACAGGCCTAAACTGGAGGTTACTGCTTTAATGGAATTGCTGGTAAGCACCATCAATAAAGAAACAAAAACGTTAATACAAAATAATGTTCGGTTAAATGCCATCGGTGATTTAGATTCTTTACCTGGAAGGTGTTTAAAAGAGCTAAAAGAAGCAATTAATAAAACATCGGGAAACACAGGTTTAACTTTAACATTAGCATTGTCATATAGTTCGAGGTGGGAAATTGCTCATGCTGCAAAGAAAATTGCTGTTGATGTACAGGCAGGGTTAATCAAGCAGGAAGATATTAACGAGAAACTTTTTGAATCTTATCTATCAACATATAATTTACCCGATCCGGAATTAATGATAAGAACCAGTGGCGAACACAGAATAAGCAACTATCTTTTATGGCAACTGGCTTATGCCGAGCTTTATTTTACACCTAAGCTATGGCCTGATTTCAGGAAAGAAGATTTGTTTTCTGCTATAGAAGATTATCAAAAAAGAGAAAGAAGATTTGGGCTCACCAGTGAGCAAATTGGCTGAATTTGACTTTTAACAAAAATTAACAAAGAATAGATTTAATTTAGCTGCCATTACATATCATAAATGAAGAAAATACTTTTAGCAATATTATTAATTAACCTGAGCCTTTCGGGTTTTTCTCAATTGCGTTCATCCAGGACTTCAACACCACAACCAACAAGTGATGATCTGGATTATTTAAGTCCAAAAGAATATGTTATTGGGGGGATCAATGTAAATGGTATCAAATATTTAGACCCTTCAGTTCTGATCACTATCTCTAAACTTGCGGTGGGTGATAGAATTCTTGTGCCTGGAGATGCTACTGCTTCTGCCCTTAAGAACCTTTGGGATCAGCGTTTATTTGATGATATAGAAATTGCGATCAATAAAATTTCTAACGATACTGTTTATTTCGATTTCAATTTTGTAGAAATTCCAAGAGTATCAAGAATTGAGTTAACAGGTTTAACCAAAAGCGAAAAAACAGATGTGCAGGAAAAGCTAAATGCGCAAAAAAGTAAAGTGGTTAATGATAATCTTAACAAAACCATTAAAGCAGTTATTGAGAAACACTTTTTCGAAAAAGGATACTTAAATACAGAAATCAAAATTACTTACCTGCCAGATACTACCGATGCCAACAGTAAAGTGGTAGTGGTAGATGTTGATAAAAATAGTAAAGTAAAAGTCCATGCGATCAACATAGAGGGGAATGAAGTTTTTTCTGATGCCAGGTTAAAAAAGTTCATGAAGAAAACTAAAGAGCAAAAATGGTATAAGCTTTTCGGGTCAGGTAAATTTATCCAGGAGAAATATGAAGAGGATAAAGATAAAATGGTGGCTAAAATGCGGGAAAAAGGATACCGTGAAGCTGAAATAGTTTCGGATTCTATTTATAAATACAATAACAAATCTATTGTTATTGATATGAAAGTGCATGAAGGCCCAAAATATTATTTTGGTAATATCAATTTTGTTGGAAATGCAAAATACCCTACATCTGTTTTAAACCAAATATTAAGAATAGAAAAAGGAGAGGTATTTAGTGAAGAAAAGCTGGAAAAAACTTTAAGAAGCAGCCCTAATAGTGATGATGTTTCTTCTTTGTACCTGAATGATGGCTATTTGACATTTAATGTAGACCCCGTTCAGACAAGAATTTATAACGATACTATAGATTTAGAGATTAGAATTTTTGAGGGGCCACAGTATACCATCAACAAAATTATACTAAAAGGTAACGAATTAACTAACGACCAGGTAGTGTTAAGAGAAATCAGAACCAAGCCGGGCCAAAAATTCTCTAAAGATGCATTGATTCGTTCTCAGAGACAAATTACACAATTAGGAAATTTTGATGAACAAAAAGTAGATATCAAACCTATTCCAAATCCTAATGAAGGAACTGTAGATATTCAATATACAGTGGTAGAGAAACCTTCAGATCAGATTGAATTATCCGGAGGTTTTGGTGGAGGAAGGGTTATTGGAACTTTAGGTTTAACGTTTAATAATTTTTCAGCAAAAAACATTTTCAATTTAAAAGCTTATAAACCATTGCCAAAAGGAGATGGGCAAAAGTTGAGCATCAGAGGGCAAACCAATGGTAAGTACTACCAGTCTTATAGTTTCTCTTTCTCTGAACCATGGTTAGGTGGCAAAAAACCAATTTATTTTGGGATTAGCGCTTTCACCTCATTGCAAAGTAATGGTTTGAGTAATGGAAATGCCAATCAGCAAAAAATCCGCTTAAACGGGTTAACATTTAGTTTGGGTAAGCAACTAAAATGGCCTGATGATTATTTCAGGATTGATTATTCTGCAAATCTGCAGCAGTTTAAATTAACCAATTACGGTGGTTACCTGTTCGAAAACGGAGATTCATACGATTTAAGTTTGTCTCAGGTGTTGAGCAGAAACTCTGTAGATGCGCCAATTTATCCAACATCCGGATCGAATATTAAATTTACAGTACAGGCAACATTACCGTACTCTTCATTTAACGGTAAGAACTATGATAACCTTTCTACTTCAGACAGGTACAAATTCTCGGAATATCATAAATGGAAATTCGAATCGCAGATGTTCCAGGCTATTTACGGAAAACTGGTGCTAAAAGCCCAGGCGCAGTTTGGTTTCATCGGATTTTATAATAAATCTGTTGGTCAGGCTCCTTTCGGGAGATTTAAAGTTGGGGGAGACGGTTTACAAGGTTTCGACTTCTTACAAGGTTCTGAAGTTATTGGTTTAAGAGGCTATTCTAATAACTCTGTTGTGCCAGAAGGAGCAGTAACTACAGCAGGAAGCCCAATCTTTAATAAGTATGTAATGGAGTTAAGATATCCGATTACCCTAGGAGAATCCGCTCAGGTGTTTGGATTGGTGTTTGCCGAAGGTGGTAATACCTGGAATAAGTTTGCAGATTTTAATCCGTTTAACGTAAAAAGATCGGTTGGTATTGGAGCAAGGATATTCTTACCTATCTTTGGTTTATTAGGTATTGATTACGGATATGGTTTTGATAAAATCCCGGGAAATCCGGATGCGAATAAAGGACAATTCCACTTTAGTATAGCTCAGCAAATGGGTGGTTTTAATTAATAAAGAGATGAAAAAATGTTTCTTTTCTGTAATATTCCTGCTAATATGCAATTTTGCTATGGCGCAGCGTTTAGCTTATGTAGACTCTGATTATATATTGAAACATGTACCCGAATATTCCTCAGCCCAAAAGCAGTTAGATGCATTATCTGTGCAATGGCAAAAGGATATTGATAAGAGATTTGTTGAGGTTGAAGGAATGTACAAAACTTATCAGGCAGACCAGGTTTTATTAACCGAGGACATGAGAAAGAAAAGGGAGCAGGAGATAGCCGTTAAGGAAAGTGAAGCTAAAGAACTGCAACAAAAAAGATTTGGCTATGAAGGCGAGCTTTATCAGCAAAGGTTGAAATTAATAAAGCCCATCCAAGAAAAAATCGGAAAAGCTATAGAAGAATATGCATCTCGTGAAGGTCTTGATATTATAATTGATAAAAATTCTGTAACTATGTTATATGCTCGCCCTAATTATGATAGGAGCAATGATATTATTACAAGATTAGGATACAAGCCAGGATCATTTGCTAAATAGAAAAAATTATTATAAACTCGTAAACAAAAAATAGAAATAGAAAATGAAAAGATTATTTAAGATTGCGTTAGTAGCAGGTTGTTTATTCTTCGCGGGGAACGTAGCAAACGCACAACAAAAAATTGCTCATATTAACTCTGCAGAATTAATAAAAGCTATGCCCGAAGTTGTTAATGCCGATAAACAATTAGAAACTTATAAAGGGACTTTAGATGCAGACGGAAAAACAATGTATACTGAATACCAGGCAAAAGTTCAGGATTTTCAATCGAAGGAAAAAACTTTGAGCGATACTATGAAGGAAATGAAAATTAAAGAAATTCAGGAACTTCAAAAAAGAATTGAAGAATTTCAGCAAAAAGCTGGCGAAGATTTCGAAAAGAAAAGAGGAGAACTTTACGATCCAATTTTAAAGAAAGCAGAAGATGCGGTTAAAGCTGTAGCTAAAGAAAAAGGATACGCTTACGTTTTTGATATCACTCAGCCAGGTGTTGTTTATTTCGATGGAGGAATCAATATTCTTGCAGACGTAAAAGCTAAATTAGGATTGAAATAATTTTTCAATTTAAATAAAGTAAAAAAAGCGAAGCCTTATAAGCTTCGCTTTTTTTATTATAGTGTTTTGCTTATCTTTCCCTTCGGTTTTAATTTTTATTTGACTGTCTGATATTTTCTTTTTAATTGTTTTATTCTCAACCAACCATCCAATATCTTTTTCAAAGTCCGTAAAAGTCCGCGAAACTCTGCGAAACTCCGTGAAAGTCTGCTTAGTATTAACCTCGCTTCGCTTTTGGTCCGGCCACGGTGCGCTATTGGTTCGGGAATGTTTCTGAAGGCCTTTCTTGATTTTCGAAGCAGTCTGCAATCAGTCTGGAAGGATAAAGGGAGAACATTCGTTGTTCCCGCTACTAAAAGGCTGGGAAGCCGGGCATGTATAAGATAATTGCCTTTACATGATAAAGAATTAAAAAATAAATAGGAATTTCGGCTTAAATTTAATTTATGACAGCAGAACAGCCCATAGGTATTTTTGATTCTGGCATCGGGGGCCTCACAGTTGCCAGTGCCATTAGGAAAGTATTGCCTAACGAACGGATTATTTACTTCGGCGATACTGCGCATATGCCTTATGGAGATAAATCTTCTGAAGCCATAAAATATTATAGTTTAAAAATAGGCAGATTTCTAAAGGAAAAAGGGTGCAAGGTAATTGTGATTGCTTGTAATACGGCTTCCTCTTTAGGTTTTCAGGATTTGAAAGATTTTTTGGGTGATGAAGTGCCCATTTTAAATGTGATAGACCCGGTAGTAGACTTTACGGCTACTCATAAAGAATATAAGAAAGTTGGAGTCATCGCTACTAAAGCAACCATAAGATCAAACGTTTATGCCGAGAAGTTAAATTTGGTAAATCCAGCTTTAAAGGTTCAATCTTTAGCAACACCATTGTTGGCACCTATGATAGAAGAAGGTTTTTTTGAGAATAATATCAGCCAAACTATTATAGATTCTTACTTGTCTTCTCCCAAGCTAAAAAATATTGATGCTTTAATATTGGCATGTACGCATTATCCGCTAATTAGAAATGAGATTGAAGCGTATTTTAATGGTAAAGTAGCTATCATCAATACAGCCACAATCGTTGCTGAACATGTTAAGAATCAGTTAGAAAGGTTGGGTTTGTTAAATCCAGGAACTTCCGTGGCCAAAGACGAATTTTACGTTTCTGATAAAACGTCTTCATTTGAAAGAAGTACAAAGATCTTTTTTGGCGATAAAATTAATCTTTTACAAAAAAACATCTGGGATAAATAGGCTTATTAAGAATGAAAATATTAAGTTTGCAGATAAATACGACTAATTTACTAGAGATTGAATTTTTACCTCCTTTACATTCTTGTAGCTAGCTTAATATTCACGTTTATAGCTGTGTTTGCGTTGTATGGTGGTGTTTACGGCGAACGTAAGGTTGCGGCTTTTATACAAGACAGGCTGGGACCAATGGAAAATGGAAAATATGGCTTGTTGCAAACGATAGCAGATATTCTAAAACTTATTCAAAAAGAATACATCGCTCCAACCGTTTCTGATAAAGTTCTCTTTTCTGCAGCTCCGGTAATCATATTCGTGGCTGTTTATTTGGGTTTTGCAGCTTTACCCTGGGGACCAGGTTTAACACCTGTAAATTTAAATATTGGTGTGTTTTACGTGTTCTCCATTATTTCGATAGAGGCTTTGGGAATTTTAATGGCCGGCTGGGGTTCTAATAATAAATACAGTTTACTCGGCGCGGTTAGATCCGTTGCTCAAATTGTGTCTTACGAAATCCCAATCGGTTTTGCAATGATTTCTGCAGTAATGATTGCCCAGACTTTAGATTTGCAGTTAATCAATCTAAACCAGGGAATTTTAGCTTTAAAAGAGATTAAATTTTTAGGGGTTTGGGACGTGAAATCAACCGGTGGGTTTTTAGCATGGAATGTTTTTCAGGCTCCGCATTTGATTGTGGCTTACGTTATTTATTTTATAGCCTCTTTGGCCGAATGTAACAGGGCTCCTTTTGATATTCCTGAAGCAGAATCTGAATTGGTTGGAGGTTTTCATACCGAATATACAGGGGTGAGATTCGCATTTATATTTTTGGCCGAATACGCCATGATGTTCCTCGTATCAATGTTTGGAGTCACTCTTTTTTTAGGAGGGTGGAATACCTTATTACCAAATATTGGAGACCTTAAATTAGCCGAATATACTACCGGGATGTTTTGGGGTATATTCTGGATTTTATCAAAGACATTAGTTGTAGTAGCTGTTCAGATGTGGATCAGGTGGACTTTACCAAGGTTTAGGGTAGACCAATTGATGAACTTATGCTGGAAAGTTTTAACTCCGTTAGCGTTTATTTGTTTAGTGATCTCTGGTTTGTACAGACTTTTGCTTTTTTAATATGTTGATAAGAAAAGTGATAAATGGATTAGTGACTTCCTGGAAAGGATTAAGTATAACGCTGCGTCATTTTTTTCAGGCTACTGAATCAAAAAAGGTTAGGGGAATAGCAGAGGCTAATTATTTTGAACAGCAAACAGGGATTGCAACCATACAGTATCCAAAAGAGAAATTACCGGTGCCCGAGGTTGGCCGTTATCAATTGCATGTAGAAATTGATGATTGCATTGTTTGTGATTTATGTGCGAAGATTTGCCCGGTAAATTGTATCGAAATAGAATCTATTAAGGCTACAGAAGCAATTGGGAAAACTTCCGACGGCTCGATCAAAAGATTATATGCACCAAAGTTTGATATTGATATGGCTAAATGTATGTATTGCGGTTTATGTACTACGGTTTGCCCTACGGAATGCATCATCATGACAAATGAATACGATCGCAGTACTTTTAAATTATCAGATTTAACTTATGAATTTTCGACCATGACTCCCGAAGAAGCCGAGCAAAAACGGTTGGAGTTAGAACAGCAAAAGGCCGAAAGAGAAGCGGCGAAAATTGCAGCTGCATTAAAGAAAGATTAAAGAGAAACAAGGATAGGAAAGAAAGAATAAGGATGATGTGAGCATTTGTTCAAATCATTAAAAACTAGGAATTATCAATTCAAAAATGGAACAAATTATATTTTACATTTTAGCTTTAATTGCAGTAGCAAGCGGCATCTATGTCGTCAGCAGTCAGCATTTAATTCGCTCTGTGTTTATGTTTTTTGTCACCTTACTTTCTGTTGCAGGCCTATACGTTTTTGC
>JAZQRF010000183.1:0-58537 GCA_045629485.1 Pelobium sp.
TGGGTAGCTATAGATCCTGCAAAAAAACAATTCTCTGGAACTGGCGGAGGGTCTTATACTTTTAAAGACGGAAAATACACAGAGAATATAGAGTTCTTTAGCAGGGACAATTCGCGTGTTGGTGCCTCTTTAAGCTTCGACGGAAAACTGGAGGGTGGCGATTGGCATCATAGTGGATTGAGTAGTAAAGGGGATAAGATTTATGAAGTATGGGGTAGGGTTTCTGGTAAATAGCCCAAAAATTAAAAAAACGCCCTCACCTGTAAACCACCGGTATGAATGGTACTCACAGCGTTAGACTTTCTACCTTCATAAGTAAAATTAAGCTGTATACCGTTAGAAATGGTTCTTTGGAAGCCAGCAGACCAGGTCATGTTGCTGCCGGGCTGTAAGCCATCTAATAGTTCATAAGCAATTGCAGTATTATTGTTGCCGGTAAGTTTATTATTGATGAAATTCAGCTGGGCAGTGAAAGTTCCCTTTTTTAACAGGTTGTATCTTATTTCTGATCCTAACCTGCTGTTAATGGTTTCTTCGCCACCTAATTCGGCTTTGTTTTTTTGCTGTTTAATGCCGGCATTAAAAGTAACCTTAAAGTCTGTAGTAAACTGGTAGCCAAATTCAGGTTTAAATTCAATAAAATCTATTTGGTAGTTTCGTTCAGAAAAAATCTCGGAAGCAAAATCTTTATTTCCTTGTTTTATTTCGGCTATAAAATTACTTTTCCTGATAAAGTTCCAGCGTAAGCGTAAACCTTGCTCGGCTAAATCTCTTTTATCAAAGCCATTGGTAAGCGATGCTTTACTGCTGTTTTTCTGAATATTATAATCAATCCCCCAAACCGGGTTCAAGCGATTAAAAAACACGGTATTCCGTAAGAAAGAATTCAGGGAAACTAAATTGTTCTCCTCTAATTCGGTTTGATAAGGGTTTAATAAAAATCCACCATCACCAGCTAAAACCTTTTTGTCTATACGTAAAACAGAGATAGTAGAAAATCTGGCAATAAAAGAATAAATTCCTGCTTTTTGCTTAAAAACAGACGCCGGATTTAATCTTAAAGTTTGGTTTATATTGGTGAAATTTGAACGTATGAATTCGTTGTTAGGTCTAAAAATCCTGATATATCTAGCCTGATCAGGAAAACGGGAAATCTCAAATTCATTTAATTCTTTTACTCCGTTGCTGTTATAATCATTCCATGCGTATATCCCTTGTCCTGCCTGTACTTCCAGGTAAATAAATTCACGTTTTGGCTCCTGCCCTGTCCCTAACTCGTAAAAAGTATTCAGGTTTAAAAATCCTTTAAATGCGTTGAGGTTATAATCTATTCTTCCCAATAAGGTTTCTTCATTTTTATTGATGGAATCGGATTGCAGGTATTCTATATTTCGGTAAGTTGCGTTAATTGTTAATGGAGATTTACCATTTTTATTGAGCTCTAAAAGTCCGTTAAAGGTTTGTGCTTTACTAAACTTTTCCAGTTTATTGTTAAACGGAAGTTCGTCAAACCTTGTAATATAATTAAAACGGAAACCTGTTTTTGCAGCTTCTTTAGATTGGATAAAATAATCGTACTGCCTAAAAGAAAACGACTGAAGCGTAAGCTCATTGGTGCTAGAATTATCCGTCTCGTTCATTTCCTGTTGGAATTCTGTACCAATGGCTATTTTTTTAAAGTCTTTTGCTACCGTTATTCTTTGCCTGAGAAAGTTTCCGTTGATGCTATCGGCTTTAGAATTAAGCAAGCTGCCATCGTAACCAAAAGTGATGCTTTTATATTGATACCTGGAGTTTATGGCCTGTTGTAATCCATTATAATCCTGAGGCCGAATAAAACTGCTAATCCTGTAAGCGATTTGTTTAAAATCTGTTTTATATAGCTGTAAAGACAAAGTAGTCCAATGTTCGTTACTTTCTTCTAAACCCAGACCTCTTATATTAAAATCCCGATCGAACTCCACAGTTCTATATCTTTCCAGAGGTTTGAATTTTTGATCTGTAAACTCGTAACTGGCAATTGTATTTAATTTTAAACCTGTAGAATCGTTGCCGGAAAGTTTGCTTTTATTAGAGAAAACCATTTTATAGGCTATCCCTTTATTTTCATTATTCTGTAAGTCGGAGAAAAGATTGACATCGTTATTGCTCATGGCAATTTCTGTAAACAGGTTAGATCTTTTCGACAATTTATAATCAGCGTTAAGCGTAATTAATTGTTGCTTTTTTGGAGTTATCAGTAAACTCACCGGAGCGTAATCTCCCTGCGGGATACTTCCTATTGGTGCCGTAAAAACATAAACTCTTCCGTTTGCAGAACTGGAAATATCTATTCTATAATTTCCTTTATTTGCGCCAACATAACTAAACCCTACACGATATTTGGCCAAAAGGGGGTTAACTGAATAAATATAAACATCTGTAAATCCTAACGAATCAATCCTTTTATAGAGAATTTCATTTTCGTTAAATGCTATAGAATCTATGTTGGGATAAACTGCTTCGTTGATATTATTGCCAACACCTTTTAGAAAATCTTTTTGTTCCTGAGATAAATTTTGCAAAAAAGGGCGATTAGGATTATCCTGTTCCGAGTATAAATTAAAACCTATTTTTAGACGTTCGCTTTTAAATTCCTGATTTAAGTAATACAAACTTCGTCCAAATACTTTATCAGAATATTCAAATTCTACAATAATACGCGAGTTTCTGGTAATTAATCTTTTAGTGGTAAACGTAAGTTCAGAGGTATTATAATCTACCACGTAGTCGTTATCCTGGCCACGAAGCAGCAGTTGCCCATCAATGTAAACACGTTCTGTACCCGATAAGATAATGATAAACTGCTCGCCATTGTTCCCGGTTAACCGGTATGGGCCCTGGTTACCTTCAATTCCATCAAAAACATTTCTTGCCGAACGCCCTTTGGCAACCGCACCGGCGACTTGGGTTTGATGTGAAAACCCTTTTTTATCTTTAAAATTATTAGCAACAAATGCTCCCTGTGTTCTTTTAAAATAATTCATAAAGTAGCTATCAGGTTTTCTTAATTCGTAATCTCCGGCTATAAGTGTCGCTCCTTTTCTTTTAAACTGAATAAAAACCTTATCGAAATCATTAATTTGCTGGGTATTACCTTCGGGTTGTATGGGTAAATTATCATCAGAAATGGCAGCAATAAATTCTATTTCATTATTTAACTTACCTGCAAGCTGCAACACCATATTGGAATTTACAGAGAGATCCTGGTTATTCCCAAAGCCAATGCTCCTGGAAATACTCCCGCTTTTTTCTATTCCATCCAAACTGAATAAGGTATTTTCTTCGGCCTTTGGGCGATAAATAAATGGATTATTATTAATAACCGCAACTTCAATTAATGAAGGGTCTTTACGAAAACTTTTCTGCGTGAGTAAAACCGGGAAAGTGCGGTAAGCTATAGTGATTGAATCTACAGCGGGTTTATTATTCCAGGTTAAGATGGCTGTAGAGTAGTTAATTTTATAATTTCCGCTGTCTATCGGATGGTTTAATCCATAGATTTTTAAAGTGTTGGGTAGTAAACTTAGCGTATCTATAAGTATAGAATCTTTTACTGCTACCTTTTTAAGTTGAAAATTAGTTTTAAACTGGGCAAAAGAGGTCCTTGCTAAAAGAATTAAAACGATAAAAAGGATGCTTTTCTTAAACATTTAGCTTACTCGGGGTAATATAATGTGGAATGATGTTCCTACATTAATTTCCGTAGTAAAATAAATATTTCCGCCTATATTTTCTATAGCTTGTTTTACAAAAGCCAAACCTAAACCAGTACCCGAACTTTTGGTTGTAAAATTCGGTGTAAAAATTCGTTCTCTCAGAAGCTCCGGGATACCCGCTCCATTATCCTGAATTTTAATTTCTACTTTACTTTCGTAAGCCTGGCATTGGATGGTGATTAATCCTTCTTTCTCCTCAGGCATTGCCTCAATAGCATTTTTTAACAAGTTATTGAACGACCGCAGCAATTGATCTTTATCGGCTTTTACGAACACTCCTTCCAACGCTTCTTCATTACAAAAAATCTGGATATGATCCATTTGCTTATAAATTTGCACTGCCTGATTTAATACCGACAGGATTTCAAATTTTTCCAGCTTAAGATCTGGCATTTTAGCAAAATTAGAAAACTCTGATGCTATATTACTCAGGCTGTCAATCTGTTCAATAAACGATTTACTAAACTTTTGGAATTTGTGATCAAAGTTTGGATCTTCTTCTTTCCAAGACCTGTTGAGCATCTGTATTCCTAGTCTTAATGGCGTAAGCGGGTTTTTAATTTCGTGGGCTACTTGCTTTGCCATTTCACGCCATGCAGTTTCTCTTTCAGACTGCGCCAATCTGTTAGCGCTTTCATCAAGAGCCAAAATCATCTTGTTGTACTCGCTGATTAAATTTCCAATCTCATCATTTCTCTTCCAGAGGATGGGCTTGTTTTTTCTTCCGATGGCAGTTTTCGCCATGCTCTCTTGTATCAAAGACAAGGGACTGGTGATTTGGTTAGCCACTACAAAGGCAAAAAAGCCAATTGCTACGAAAACTAATACATATATATTTACCAGCAGGTTTAAGAAGTTCCCGATTTTTTGGTTAAACTCATTCTGGTTAGAGAAATAAGGTAATTGCAGATAACCCAGCACACTGTTATTTGCATTTAGTATCGGCATGTAGGCCGACACGTATTTCAACTCTCCCAAGTGTTCGTTCTGTATATATTCAGATTTCTGGAAAAGACGCATATACACAAAAGCATTCGGATCCATTCTGCCAGCGACTATTCCAAGATTATAAATTTTAGATTGTGTAGAACTTAGCAAGATTCCATTTTGGTCGTACATGTTCAAATCTGCATTATACATCTTAGAAAAGTCTTCAAATATAGACTTGTATTCTTCCTCGTTTAAATTACTGGCATGTTGTATTTTATTTTTAAAAGCACTTGCAATAATTTTTATCCTTTCTTTGATCAGCGATTCCTGTTGCTCTTTATATTGAATTGAGATATAAGAGAAGGTAATTAACCCAACAATAATAAGGGAAGTTACAACTGCCATTACCAGGGCTGTTTGGATCCTGGTTTTATATAACATCTTATTGCTGTTTAGTAATAATCTCAATCGAAAATTATTGAAATTTAACTTATAGGAGGTGAGAAAGGTCCATATCCATTTATAGGATAGAATAACAAGACCGAACAGCAGGAAGATGATAAAAAAGAAAGATAGCGAAGCAATTTCTCTCCAAAAAGTATTCACTTCCTTGCTTATGATGATCAGTTTACCCGGACCTGTTTTGTAAATCATATGGCTGTACCCATCTTCCCTTTTAATAACGAAGTCTTTTAGCTTACCAGTAAAATCCTGATTAATTAAATCATAAACATAATTTCCTGATTGATAGACTAACTTCCCATGGGCATAATATGCATAGGAGTAATCTACATAATCTTCGATAAAAGTTAATTTACCGTCTTTTAATAGTTGCGGGAAAGTCCCGAACTCTCTAATCTCTTTAGATTTTAATTCGATTATGAGAGATCCCAAATTTTCATCTTTTTCTTTAATTGGGATGATGGCAAAATAATTTTGAATACCGAAAGTGTTGTTTACACGGTAAAAGTTTTTAGAAACTTTTAATGAGCCGGATTCTACCAGGAATTTAAAATCACTAAGTTTTTCATTATGATCCGGATTGAGTAATACGCCCTGTTTATTAAAAGCTAATATCTTAAACTCATAGCCGCTGAGATAACCTCTAAAATAGTTATTCTTAAAAAGAGAATTGATACGCTTTCCCGCGTTTTGAGGATCTCTAAAGTATTCTTTTAAGACATTATCATTGTACAATTCATTCTCTAACTCAGCAAATAAAATTAAAGCATTCGGATCATCAGCCGACTCCAGCTTCATAGCGAGAGTTTTACGCATTTCCTTTTCTTTAATACTCTCGTAGGTATTGAGCTTTATAGAAACAATTGTTGCGAAAATGAGAGTAATGAGTATAAGTGCAGGAAATATAACTACTCCATTTAGTTGATAAACTACCCTGCCTATCACCAGAATTAGAAGAAAAACCAGTAAAAAGAAAACGTTATACTCCTCAAAAAATACCTGATAAATATTGAAGGCAACCAATAAGCCTATGAAAAATGCAACTTTTGATTTTAATGATATCCTAATGTAATAGGAGAAATAGACTAAAACCTCTAAAATAAGATAATAGGTGAGAAGGGTAATCAAAAGAATTAAAATTCCTAAAATACTCCACCCATTTAAGTTTACAAGATTAGTAACTTTAAAATTGATGTTAGAATTAAATACTAAACCGAAAAATATATCTGAAAGCGTATAAGACAAAAAAGCAATAAAACATGCTGAAAAAATTATCAGTAAATAACCTAACCATTTGGTTCTAATAGGCCTAAAGAGTTTTTCTTTATAAGAATAAATAAACAGTGTAACCCAGAGGCAGGCAATAATATTTAGAGCTAAATCTGCCAGTGAGGGAAAAACGCTGCTGGAAGCATATATAGTGGGGCTAAATACTTCTAAAGTATATAAAGCTTTCGGGAATTGGTAATGAATACACAAAAAGCGTATTATAAAAAAAGCTAAGAAAATGCCAAATACACTTGTTAGAACATAGCCCTTATCAGCATAGAATTTACATATGCTATTTATTAATAAGCATAAAGTTAAAAGTCCAACTGTCCATAACAGAACTTCCATTCCGGAATATGGAATATTATTAGGAGATGAGATTCGTTTTATAGAAAACAAGTAAGTATTATCCAGACTATTTATAGGGGCAATATTCTTGTCGGCTAATTCTGCCACATCAATAGTGGGGTCTTTAATGATATCTTTGCTATCATTATTATTTAAATACTGATTTTTGTAGGGATAGTTAGATTTTACGGGTATATAAAAAACAGCAAAAAAAGACTCATCACCCTTTTTAACAGTTTGGTACCAGCCATTACTGTATCCAATGAAACCGGTGCCTTCCTTTAAATTTTTGGCGTATTTCTCGCTAACTTTGTTATCAGACCAGAATACAAGCTTATTATTTTTAAATGTTTGGAAATAGATGTTATTTGTCCTAAAATACTCTATGGTTTCTAAGGCAATATCTGCATCTATATTGAGTGTTTTTAATTTGGAAAATTTAGTCGGATCGTTTATAAAGCTATAAATAAAAGTCTCTTTTTCTGTTAAAGCATCAGAGATTTTTTCTGCAGCATCTTCTAAATTAAAAGAACGGGTATAAGCCCAACGGGCAGTTAAAGATGTAGCGAATAACCCAATTGTAACAATTAATAAAAGCCAGCGTATTTTAGTAGTTGTTTTCAAAAGTAATATTCTAAACTGCTATGTATAACGGAAGGAATGAAAGTAAAAATCAAGCCAAAACCGGCTTTTTAAAAATAAAACCGGTTTTAAAATTTAAATGGAGGCGCTAGAAGTTTCTACAGCTCTGTTTACTTTCTTTACTAAGCCCTGAAGCACATTGCCCGGCCCTACTTCTGTAAAGGAGGTGGCTCCATCTTCTATCATCTTTTGTACAGTTTGTGTCCATTTTACAGAACCTGTTAATTGGGCTATCAGATTATCTTTTATTGATTGTACATCTCTATAAGGTTTAGCATCGATATTCTGGTAAATTGCACAAACAGGCTTAGCAAATTCTGTTGCCACGATTGCGGATTCCAATTCTACTCTTGCAGACTCCATTAAAGGCGAATGAAATGCACCACCAACATTTAACTTTAAAGCTCTTTTTGCTCCGGCTGCAAGCAAAAGCTCACACGCTTTATCTATGCCGGCAATACTTCCGGATATTACCAGTTGGCCAGGGCAATTATAATTTGCAGGAACTACTACATCACTTACTCTTTGGCAAATATCTTCTACTGTAAAATCATCAAGACCTAAAACTGCCGCCATAGTAGAGGGCTGTAGCTCACATGCTTTTTGCATGGCATTGGCTCTTGCAAATACTAATCTTAAACCATCTTCAAAAGATAAAGCTCTGGCAGCAACCAATGCAGAGAACTCCCCTAAAGAATGTCCTGCAACCATATCTGGCTTAAAATCAGACCCCAAAACCTTAGCAAGAATTACAGAATGCAGAAAAATTGCAGGTTGTGTAACATTGGTTTGTTTAAGATCTTCATCAGTACCTGCAAACATTAAATCAGTTATTCTAAAACCTAATATGTCATTTGCTTTTTCGAACAATTGTTTGGCTTCCTCAGAGCTTTCGTAAAGATCTTTACCCATTCCAACAAACTGTGCTCCCTGACCGGGAAATATATATGCTTTCATCTATTTATTTTAATGTTAATATTAGTGAAGATTTGAAGAAATCAAACCTAGAAATTCTGACCTGGTTTTATCGTTAACAAACTCACCTGTAAATGCAGATGTAGTAGTTACTGAGTTTTGTTTTTGTATCCCTCTCATACTCATGCACATATGCTTGCACTCTATTACTACTGCTACTCCGGCAGGTTTAAGGGTTTCTTGTATACAATCTCTAATTTCATTTGTTAAACGTTCCTGCACCTGTAATCTACGGGCATAAACATCTACTACTCTTGGTATTTTACTCAAACCCACAATATGGCCGTTTGGGATATAAGCGATGTGGGCTTTTCCAAAGAATGGCAGCATATGGTGCTCGCACATAGAATAAACCTCAATATCTTTAACAATTACCATTTGACTATAATCTTCTTTAAACATTGCTGATTTTAATATTTCAGCAGCATCAAGATCATAGCCATGCGTTAAATATTGCAGTGCTTTTGCTACTCTTTCAGGAGTTTTTTCTAAACCCTCTCTCTTAGGATCTTCTCCTATTTGAGCAAGAATATCGGTATAATGTACGGCTAAATTAGAAATTTTAGAGTCGTTATACCGGTCAATTTTCTGATATCCTTCTAAGAAATCATGATCGTCTAAGTAATTGCTCATTCTTTAATTTTTACCGAAATATTCGACATAATTATTTGCCGTTTCGTATAATTTAATACAATGTAATGCTGCTCCGCGTTCTAATATATGGCTTTCTAACTGATTCCAGATTTCTATTGCTAAAACTTCTGTAGAAGCCATTTTACCTTTCATAAAATCTACATCAAGATTAAGATTTTTATGGTCAAGTTTTTCTACAACATTATCTAAGATAATCCTTTTCAGTTCCTTAAGATCAATTACGAAACCTGTATCTGGATTGATGTCTCCTTTAACGGTAACAAATAAATCGTAATTATGGCCATGCCAGTTAGAATTGGCACATCTTCCGAAAACTTCGTCATTTTGTTCCTGGCTCCAGTCTTCGCGGTAAAGTTTGTGCGCAGCATTAAAATGCTCTTTTCGTGTTATATAAATCATTTCAATCAAATAAAAGGCAAATATACAGTAAAGCATTTAGAAGAGAATAAAACACTTTAAATCATTGTATGTAAATTTGCCGATATGAAAATCTTAATTGTAGTAGCAACTTTTTCTGAGATACAGCCCTTCCTGAAATTTTTGGGCCTGAATACTATTCCTGAGGCAGGTATTAAAACAGGGAACCACCAAATTAACATTCTGGTTACCGGGGTAGGCATGGTGGCTACAGCTTATGCTATGGGGAAAGAGTTGGCAGCAAATAATTATGATTTAGCCATTAACTTGGGTGTTGCGGGCAGTTTTAGTAAACGAGTAGCAATAGGCGAATTAATTCAAATAACGACTGATGTTTTTTCTGAATTGGGTGCAGAAGACGATGAAGAGTTCATCAGTCTGGATGAATTAGAATTAGGAGAAACTCTCTTTTCTGGCTCAGACGATCCTAAATTCTTAACATCTCTTAAAAAGGTTACGGCTATTACTGTAAACAAAGTTCATGGCAATGAAGATACCATCGAACAGGTAAAAGAAATGTTTAATCCAAAGGCAGAGAGCATGGAAGGAGCAGCTTTCTTTTATGCTTGTGAAGAAGCCAGCACTCCGGCAATACAGGTTAGAGCTATTTCAAATTATGTAGAAATACGAAACCGCGAAAGCTGGAATATCCCTTTGGCAATTAAAAACCTGAATAACTGGTTAATTCAATATTTGAAAGATCTGGCTTAATATTAACAACATGAAAATTACTCTGGGATTTTCTCCCTGCCCCAATGATACTTTTATTTTTGATGCACTTATTCATCATAAAATAGATACCGAAGGTTTAGAATTTGAAGTTCATTATGACGATGTAGAAACTCTTAATCAAAAGGCCTTTAACATGGAACTCGATGTAACAAAATTAAGTTACCATGCTTTTGCATATGCCGCCAAAGATTATGTACTATTAGATGCCGGAAGTGCTCTTGGTTTTGGTGTTGGCCCCTTATTAATTGCTGATAAAGATTTTGATAAAGAAAAATTAAATCAACCGAATGATTTAAAAGTGGGCATCCCAGGAAAATATACTACTGCAAATTTCCTATTAGGAATTGCATATCCGCAGCTTGTTAATAAACAGGAAATAGTTTTTTCTGAAATAGAACAAAGTGTTATCGATAAAGTAATGGATTTGGGGCTAATTATTCATGAAAACAGGTTTACTTATCAGGATAAAGGATTAAAAAAAATTATAGATCTGGGAGATTTTTGGGAAAAAGAAACAGGATGTGCTATTCCTTTAGGCGGAATCGTTGTTAAAAGAAATTTGTCTGAGGAAGTTAAACTAAAAATAAACCGGCTTATTAGAAAATCCGTCGAATTTGCCTTTAAAAATCCAAAATCGGGCTTATCATTTATTAAATCTCATGCCCAGGAAATGAGCGAGGAAGTAATGTACAAACACATTGATCTTTATGTAAATCAGTATTCAATAGATTTGGGTGCTGATGGTAGAAAAGCAATAAATATTATGTTTGAAAAAGCCAGGAAAAATAAGCTTATCCCCGAATTTGGAAAAGATTTGTTTTTAACTGCTATTAATTAGGCCCTTCCGAAAGAATAAGAAAGGGCTTTGTTTAGGAAGGATATATTATCAATTAATAAAGCGACACTAATTTCGGCTTCCCTTCCTCGCAAATAATTTCGCTTGGAGGAGTAATTAAACTGCAATCTGACCTAATATTCCATCGTTTATTGTAATCTGCCATTGCAGAAGTGTATTCTTTTGCTTTGTTTAGAAAACTCACTGTATCTATTTTAGAAGAGTAGGCAATGTATGTAGTTACTCCTCCGCAAGCTTTTGCTCCAATTCCTGTAAAACTCCATTCATCTGCATTAGCACATTCAATGCTTTGTGATAAGCGGGTAAGTTCTGTATACATTGCTTCAAGCTTCTTCTGGTGCATTTCCTGAGTGCTTTCCTGATCACAAGACAGCAAAGAGAAAAAAACAGACACAACTAATAAACTAAATGTTTTCATTTTCCTTGGTTTATTAGCCTATACGAAAAGGAATTCATATCGATACAATGAAGTCTAACATGCTAATTCATTTAGGCTTTTGAACACTTTTATTTTTTATAAATAATCAGGTAGCCCGAATAATATAAGTTACTCTGAATTGCTTGGTTCTTTTTTGATCTCAATGCTCCGTTGATTTGTTCTAATCGGAAAACAAACCTATACTTGTCCGTCTCTTTTTGACTTGTCATACTTTTTGCAGGAGCATCAAAAGCATTCACATCAGTTTTTCGTTGTTTAAGTGATTTGGATTTAAGTAGAGCATTTAATAAAATGCCTGCATCAAAAACCACTTCTGGTTCTGAGTTGGATGTAATATGTAACTTATCTACAGAATCTATACTTAGAACATAACGGTCTTTATTAATTGTAAAAGTTCTTGTTTTCTTATCCTGATGATTGATGTTAGAATTAAATGCTACGATTTTATCTGCGCCTGCCACATCTAAAACATCTTCTTCCTCATTATAAAAATACTTAACCAGGTTGCTATTTATCCCGTTGTCTTCTGGTTCGTATTGCTTAGAAATATTCATCATCACCACAACGGTATCTCTTGCTTCTCTTTTTAGTTGATAAGAGCTATAATAATTTGAAGTATCGAGTATAATTTTAAATTCCCTGTCAATTTTTTTTAAATCTTGTTTTACAAATGCCTGAAGCGAATTTATCCCATGATGGTCATTTAAATAAGCCACCAAATTCCTGACCTCGTTATTTCGTTTTGGAGATGCTTTTTCCTCCAATATTTCCGTTAGACGGTGTTGCTGGGAAGTTTTAGAAACATAAGCAATTCCCCAAGGGCCAATAGTAATTATTAAAGCCACTACGGTTAAGCTTATTGGAATTATTCGTATTTGCTCCTGCCCTTTGATCAGGAAATAAAAAGTTATAAAACTCAACCAAACTGCTAATGCTATTAATATATAACGACTCTCGGTAATACCATAATCGCTTACTCTTTTATAAATAGCCAGCATTAAAAGAACCAGCAACGGAACCATTAATACATAAAACCATTTACTAAAAAGGCTTATCCATTTACTATCATCATCCTTTCTGAGCGGATGAACGAGCAGCAAAGAAAGAATTCCAAAAACGGCATATCCTAAAATGAGAATAGAGACCGTTCCGTTTGGTAACTCCCATGCTACTACAATCTTGATTTCGTAGGCTAATAGAATGAGCAAATAAATACTTGCTAAGGGAATTAGGACATATTGTGTAAAAATTTTTAATCCCTTAGGATATGAGCTATCTTCATTTAGTTGCTGAATAGGAAAGGTAATTCCGGATAAAAAGAATACAGTATTAAACAATGCCGCCGTAATAATCCACAACCTAAGGTAAATAGATTCATCCCAACGGATAGAGAATAGGGTTTGTATACTCACTAATGCAATTGAAAGACCTACAAATAAAACCCCGCTGTATAAAACCGAAGTAGCAAAACGTAAAAAAAGATTTTTATTCAGTTGCCAAAATCCGTTGTTTTCTTTTGATGATGAAAACGCAGAAATTGAGACAAGTAAATGGAAGGCAAAAGCTAATATTAATAATATCAGAATGTCTGCCTCTCTATCAAAAGGTTTTGCGAGATATCCAATAATTGCCAGCAACAATAAGATAGCGATATAGCCTGTGATCCTTTTTGAAAAGGATAGATTCTTGCTTTCTATATGTAAGGCAAAAGCGAGAGATAGGGTTAAACCAAAATTACTTAAATAAACGCCTTTTGTTAGCCAGGATATGGTTTGATAATCTTTATAATTATTAGTGAGTAAGAGACCGCAAACGGTCCCTAATAATGTAAATATTAGGGGAAGTGTAAACCTTTGTCCTACCCGAAGGATGGATAAAAGTAATTGGTGAATACTAGGAAACTTCATCATGGTTAATGTTTCCCTAATTTATGTTTAAATGTTTAGTTAACCAATAGCTTGTAACCTCTACCGTGAACATTAATAATTTCAACTTTGGGATCTTCTCTTAGATATTTTCTAAGCTTACTTAAAAACACATCCATGCTTCTACCATTAAAATAATTGTCGTCATGCCATATTTGCAGTAACGCTTCTTCCCTTGTGAGTACATCGTTCATTTTAAGACATAAAAGCCTTAATAGCTCAGCTTCCTTTGTACTCAGCTTTTGCTGCTGATCACCATGTATAATCAACTGGTTAAGGTAATCGAAGGTGTAAATGCCTATCTGAAAAGTTTTTACTTTCTCTTCCGCAGTAGAAGTATCTTGCTGGCCAGCTCTCTTTAACAGTGCATTAATTCTAAGCAGTAACTCTTCTATTCTGAAAGGTTTTGTAATATAATCATCACCACCAAGCCCAAAAGCAAGTGTTTTATCTTCCATCATTCCTTTGGCGGTGGCAAAAATAATAGGAACCTGTTTGTTAATTTTTCTGATCTCTTTTGCTAGTGTAAACCCATCTTTTTTAGGCATCATTACATCAAGAATACAAATATCGAAGTCTTCTGCAGTAAACGCTTTTAAACCTTCGTCTCCATCCACACAAAGCTTAACATCAAACTTTCCTTTTAAAGAAAGATAATCTTCAAGAATTGTCCCAAGATTAGGATCGTCTTCTACTAAAAGTACTTTTTTGCTGCTCATAATTATATTGTATGAAATTTCATCTCGAACTCAGAACCTTTATCTTTTTCGCTTCTTACTGTTATTTCACCGCCCATTCGCTTCACCATCTTGCTTACATAGCTTAAGCCAAGCCCAAACCCTTTTACATCGTGTAAATTCCCGGTAGGAATTCTGTAAAACTGTTCAAATATCTTCTTTTGCTGATCTCTGCTCATTCCAATTCCGTTATCTGAAACGGTAATAATCAAGTCAGAAGACTTATTAAAGGTATCAATAATTATTTCAGGATCTTTGACACTGTATTTAATAGCATTATCTAGCAGGTTAAATATCATGTTAGAAAAATGTAACTCATCACCAAATATTACGGCATTTTGGGCATTAAGATTTAATTTTACACTTGCATTGTTTTTTTGCAATTGCAGGCTCATACTATCGGTAACAGCGCTAATTAGATCATTAATATCAATAGGATTGTTTTCGATTTTAAGATCGTCTTTCTCTATCCTGGCAATATTTAAAACCCGCTCTATATGATTTCCGAGCCTTACATTTTCATCGTAAATAATACCAGCTAGTTTATTTACCCGCTTTGTATCTTCATTCACTTCAGGATCTCTTAAAGCTTCGCTGGCAATCATGATGGTTGCAACTGGTGTTTTAAACTCATGAGTCATGTTATTGATGAAATCCGTTTTCATTTCCGACACTTTTTTCTGTCTGAGTATTGAGAAAATCGTATACGCAAAACTTCCTACCAAAATAATTAACAACCCCACAGATGAAGCAAGAATGGTATTCATGTTACTTAAGATCAGACTGTTCTTCTCTGGAAAATTAACAACTAAAAACCCACTTTCTCTAACCATGTCTTTAGGGAAAAGTGCAGCCTTATAAGTGTTTTTAGGATCAAATTCTTGTGATATTGCAGAGGCGTTTCTAAAAAGAACCGTGTTCCGGTTCGAGCTGATCTTATAGTTATAAGGAAGAAATATTCCGTTGTTGGCTAATTCTACTAATAGCAATGAGTCTATGATATGAGGTTTAACCCTGTTTATTAACGGAACATTTACCTGCTGAAACTCTGATGCAATATTATCCAACAACTCCTTTTTACTGTTGTTCTTGTCTGCAGAATCTAGAAAAAGCTTAATATTTTTGGCTTGCTGTTTTTGATTATTATCATATTGAGTAGCTGCAGCTAACTCTTTAGCGCTGATATTTGATAAATAGTTAGGCTTACCAATGGTTTTTACCACAGGTCCTAACACAGGATCAACAATTACATATTGCCTTATAGAATCTATTACTGCACTACCTCTTATTTTAGATTTTTTAGGTTTTGGATGATCTGTAAAAACCTGTTTAACGATGTTCTGTCTAACACCAAACTCATCAGTAATTTCTTCAAAATCGTATCTTACACCTGTAATTGTTTCCTGGGGGTCTTCCTGTACAGGGCCGTTGTAAACAAGTATATTAGGGTAACGATTTCTTAACAGGCTATCTCTCAATTTAAAAATACTATCCGATTTTGCCTGATCGGCTTTTAGTTTTCTAATAAAAGCAAGAGAAGGGTTCTCTTTTGGATTAGTCCTTTTCCGGACAGTTTTAGCAATCCTAAGCTGCTGCTTCAGTCGGTTTTCTTCTGCTATTTTTTTCTCTTCATTTGCTCTCCGAAAAAGAAAAGCAGCTGCCTCATGTTTTTCGAGCTTAAAAGAAACATTTTTCAGGGCATCGTTCACAGCCTGATCAAACAGTTGCGATTTTAAGGTATAAGACTCCTTTAAGAAATAATACTGCATTGCCACTACTCCCAAAAGGGCAAAACTCATTAAACCTATTATTAAACTGATACTTCTCCGCTTCATCTCAAATCAAATATAACGAATGAAAAAGCTACTGATTAAGGGTTTAACATAATTTAACAATAAAAAAGCGGTCTCCTTTGGGATCGGAGCCGCTTTTATCGCATTGTAATCAGAAAATAGGCTAGTTAAAAGGGAAGATCGTCGTCTTCACCCGGGCTTGCGCTCACGTCAACCGGCGGAGCATATTGCGGCGAAGCTGCAGAAGATCCTGCATCAGCACCTAAAACATTCACTTTCCAAATTTGCAAAGTGTTAAAGTATTGCTTTTTCCCTGTTTTATCTGTCCATGCTCTACCTTTAAGATTAAAGAAAACTTCTACATCGTCTCCAACTTTAAGCGGATCCATTAATGAAACACGGTCCTGAATAGCTTCAAATTTCACATACTCAGGATACTGAGGGTTCTCAGCAAATTCTATCACAAGTTCTCTTTTTCTAAATGTATCTGTAACGTTCATCACGTCTGATACTTCATGAACTTTTCCTTTTATATCCATCGTTTTACAGGTATTAAATAATGAAAGCCAAATCTCTATATTTTTATGATTAAATTGCGCAATCTTATGTATCAAGTTTTCAACACTCCATCAAAGGTTATTATAACCTGTAATAAAAGACTAGCTCCTTACTTAGAAATCGAAGTAAAGAATCTAGGCTTTAAACCAGAAAGAGTTTTTTCTACCGGATTAGAACTCAAAGCAAGCGTAAACGATTGTATCAGGCTGAATCTCAACCTCAGATGCGCAAGTCAGGTGCTTTACAGCCTAGACGAATTTATTGCTGAGGATGCCAATGAAATGTACGAAAAAGTTACTGCTCTGGAATGGGAGAAACTGATAGATTTTGGAGGTTATTTCTCTGTTACCTCAAATGTGGATAATTCTACGATTACCACACCACTATTTGCCAACCTGAAAGTGAAAGATGCAATTGCAGACAGAATTAAATCTGTTCATAAATTAAGACCAAATTCAGGCTCTGATTATTCTAAAACAGTGGTACATCTCTACTGGAAAAATGAAAAGGCAGAAATCTTTCTAGATACCTCCGGCGAAACTCTAGCAAAGCATAGTTATCGTAAAATTCCAGGGAAAGCACCCATGCTGGAGGCATTGGCTGCCGGAACTATTTTGGCAACCAACTGGGACCAGAAATCGCCATTTATAAATCCTATGTGCGGATCAGGAACTTTAGCCATAGAAGCAGCCTTAATCGCAACCAACAGAACACCAGGTTTATTAAGGATGAACTACGGTTTTATGCATATACTAGGTTATGAAGAAGAAGTTTTTTTTACAGAAAGAAGAAGATTAAAAGACCAGGTCATAAAAAATGTTGATCTAAAGATAATAGCTTCTGATATTTCTGAAGATGCCATAGATATCAGTAAAAAAAATGCTAAAACCGCAGGTGTGGATTCTCTAATTGAGTTTTACGTTTGCGATTTTGCCGAAACAGAAATTCCGGAGACCCCGGGAGTAATCATGTTTAATCCGGAATACGGCGAACGTTTAGGAGTACATTCTAAATTAGAAGCGACCTATAAAAGAATGGGCGATTTTATGAAGCAGGAATGCAAAGGATATAACGGTTATATTTTTACCGGTAACCCTGATCTTGCCAAGAAAATAGGCCTAAAGGCCTCGAGAAGAATTGAATTTTACAACGGAAAATTAGATTGCAGACTGCTGGAATATGAGTTATACGACGGCAGCAAGAGGGAAGAGCGAATAGCATAATCCATCAAAATCATTTTTAACAACAGCGTACAAATAATTCCTTTATAATGTCATTTTTAAAGTATTTCATTTTAACGTTATCATTTAGCCTATTTATGGGCTATCAGCTAAAAGCTCAGGAAACAGACGAGCGATCCATGAGATTTAATGGCCTGGAATATAAGTCTAAAGACTCTTTATTTTATATCAACTTCCGCTTCAGGATGCAAAACCGTTTGGGTTTTACAACCCGATCTGGCGATGATTTAGGCATCGATGAATGGGACGCAAGAGTAAGAAGGTTGCGTTTAAGAGGGGATGGCTATATATTAGGTGAGAAACTAGCCTACAGTATTCAGCTTTCCTTTTCTAAAGGAGATCAGGATTTTGAAAACACTGGTGTGGCTAATATTGTAAGGGATGCCGTAATTTTTTACCATTTCAATGAGAATTTTTATATTGCCTTTGGGCAGAATAAACTACCTGGAAACAGGCAAAGGATGAATTCATCCGGTCAACTGCAATTTGCAGAAAGATCTATTGTAAATTCGGCACTAACCATAGACCGTGACTTTGGCTTAAAGGCCTACTATACAAATAAAATAGGCAGCTCCGTTTATCATGTTAAAGGAGCAGTATCTACAGGGGAAGGTCGTTCGGTAAATAATACTGACCAGGGATTGGCATATACAGGAAGATTAGAATTTCTCCCTTTTGGTAATTTCACAAAAGGTGGGGATTATTCTGAAGGCGATTTAGAAAGAGAAGAAAGTGTAAAACTGAGTTTAGCAGGCGGGTATTCCTTTAATAAAGCAACCACAAATTCAGGTGGGCAACTTGGTCGTGATTTATATTCAGGTGTAGATATGGGGACATTAATTTTAGATGCTATAATAAAATATGAGGGCTGGGCGTATGCCATAGAATATTTAGAGCGTGATGTGGATAACCCTTTTACTTACAATACGGATGGCGACTTAAGCTATGCCTTTGAAGGAAGAGGAATTAACCAGCAAGCATCTTATATTTTTAAAAATAATTTCGAAACTGCTTTCCGTTATTCTTATTTAAACCCTTCCTCAAGTTTAGCCAATTTAGAAGATACAAGGCAGGTATTTGAACTGGGGCTCAGCAAATATTTACGCGGACATAAGGTTAAAGCCCAGTTAAATGTGAATTATAATGTGGATAACGAAAGATACGATTTCCAGAATAATGGGAATTTTTGGGGCGCCTTGTTCCAGGTGGAGTTGGGGATATAGCAATGAAAAAATTTGTTGATACCTTTCATTACCTCACTCAAGATTTGCCAGACAGATCGCATTTACAGCAGGCAGAAATTGCCTGTAACCAGGGAGCAAAATGGATACAATACCGTTGCTTTTCGAAAAGCGAAGAAGAAATGCTGGAAGAATTGCACCAGATTGCCAGTATTTGTGATGATTGGGGAACCACTTTAATTGTGACAGATCATTACCAGTTATTAACAGCGGCGGATATCCAGGGCGTACATATCGAAGAGATGAATGCTGATATTTCGCTCGTCAGGGAAATCATTGGCGAGGATAAAACATTAGGTGCATCTGCAACCAATTTAAGTCAGCTAATTAACCATATTAAAAATGGAGCGGATTATATTGGCTGCGGTCCATTCTCTCATACAGAAACTAAACCGAATGCGGAAAAGCATTGGGGAACCGCAGGCTATAAAGAAGCGGTTAGTGAATTGGAAAAGCTAAATTTTAACATTCCTTTAATCGCTGTAGGTGGCATTGATTTGGACAATGTTGAAGCTTTAATGCAGACCGGGATACATGGTGTTGCGGTTGCCGCTGCAATAAATAAATCCCGGGATCCGACAGCTATTTTTAAGCAGTTTTACCGTTTATTACATTAGTAATTATGTCCTCTCACCACATCATAAGAGAAAAGCAGGAGCCAGCTTTACTTATTTTAACTATCGATTCTTTTAGTGAAGAGCTTTTGGGACAATTGTTAGAATGGTCTCCAACGGTAATGGTGAGCCAGGATATATATGAACATGTCCAATCTTTAGGAATTAAAATTGATGTTGTTTTAAAACAACACCAGAATTTTATTGAAGGCCAGGAACACCTTAAGATCGTCGAGGTAGGAAATAACGCCTTATTAAAATCGGCGATGATGTTTTTAAACGAAGAGGATTACCCTTCTGTAAATGTAATTACCCAGCAGTTTCATCCGGCAGATTATTCTTCATTCGTTAATCATTTAGATATTGTAGTATTTTCATATAATCAAAAAATATTCCCGGTAAAGAGTGGTTTCGCAAAGTGGAAGCCAGCAGGAGAAAAGGTTTTTATAATTTCGGAAGAAGCTAAATTAACATCTTATACAGGACTAGCCTTTGAAAAACAAAATCAATACATCACCTTCAAAGATGGCTTTTATCGCCTCAATTTTGAAAATGATTTCATTTTTATCGCTGAAGAATTATGATTGAAATTGTTAATGCAAAAGAAGATGACGCTTTAATAATTCATAATTTGGCACATGAAATTTGGAGAAAAGCTTATAAAAATATTCTATCCGATAAACAAATAGAGTTTATGTTAGAGGATATGTATACCCCGGAATCTATTCTATCGCAAATAGAAAACGGCGAAAAATTTCTTTTGTTAAGAAACAACAAACACAATTGTGGCTTCGCCAGCTTTTCTAAACTCCAGGAACCAGGCGTTTTCAAAATTCATAAATTATACATTCATCCTGATTTGCATGGTAAAGGCGCAGGAAGACAAATGATTTTTCATATAATTGCTATCATTACGCAACAAGGGGCACATATTTTAGAGCTCAACGTTAACAGAGAAAATCCCGCGAAAGATTTTTATCTATGGCTGGGCTTTCGTATCTATAAATCTGTAGACACTCCATATCATCATTTTATTTTGAATGATTATATTATGAGATTGGACCTCAGCGTTAATTATTAATCAGAAAAAATTTCAGGTCAACTGATAAAATGTCAGCAGCTATTTGTTAATAGTAGGAAATATAGTATTATTGAGGTTATAATCATCCTTCAAATAAGCCCAAATCACACATATTTGTAAAATGAATGATATAGTTTAGTCGTGGGAACAATTTTTGAAATATATTAGTATAAATTATAGATTATGGGAATGATACTTTTTATAGGCATTGCAATTATTAGTTTTTTAGTGCAATGGAGATTTAAAAACAAGTTTAAAAAATATTCGGAGATGCCATTAAGCTCTGGAATGAGCGGTGCACAAATAGCAGAAAAAATGCTTCATGATAATGGCATTTTTGATGTAGAGATCATCTCAGTGGATGGCCAATTAACAGACCATTACAATCCTGCAGATAGAACTGTAAACTTATCTCCGGATGTTTATCACGGAAGAAGTATAGCAGCAGCAGCAGTAGCAGCCCATGAGTGTGGACACGCAGTACAACATGCCAAAGCCTATAGCTGGTTACAGTTTAGATCTGCAATGGTTCCTATTGTGAGTATTGCCTCTAACCTTGTACAATGGGTATTAATTATTGGTGTAATGCTCTATGCATTTGGGAGTAACCCCTATGTTTTAGCAATAGGTGTAGGTGCTTTAGCCATCACTACAATCTTTAGTTTTGTTACTCTGCCTGTAGAGTTTGATGCAAGTAAGAGGGCATTGCTTTGGTTACAAACAAACAAAGGCATTATGCAAACCAGCGTAGAAAATGACCAGGCAAAAGATGCTTTATGGTGGGCAGCCATGACTTATGTTGTTGCAGCTCTATCTTCACTGGCAACATTGCTTTATTATGCAATGATGTTATTTGGAGGAAGAAGAGATTAATAATAAATATTAATCATAAAAAAAGCGGTTAGATAAACATCTAACCGCTTTTTTTATGATCAACTAATTAGCCTATAACCGTACCATCCTCAATTACTGCTCTTTTCTTAATTACAATAATTCCGTCTTTTACAGTGTGGGTAGGGAAATCACCTTCTTCAATATGCGGACCGCCATTAATTACCACATTGTTTCCAATAAAGCAGTTTTTATCCAGAATAGCATTATTAATAGAGCAATTTTCACCTATGCCTGTTAGCGGCTTATGAGTTTCTTTAGACCCTTTAATTTCTTCTAGAGTTTGATAATAATCGCTACCCATTACGTAGCTGTTGGAAATTATGGTTCCTGAACCTATCCGGGTTCTGATACCAATAACAGATCTGGTAATTTCAGCCGCATGAATAATACAGCCATCTGCGATAACTGTATTGGTTAATTTGGTGCCCGATATTTTTGAAGGAGGTAACATCCTTGCCCTGGTGAAAATGGGAGCTTTATCAAATAAATTGAACTGAGGAACTTCATCCGTGATTCCTAAATTGGCTTCAAAAAAAGAATCGATATTTCCAATATCAGTCCAGTAACCTTCATATTGGTAACTTATAATTTTATTTTTCCCAATAGACTGCGGGATAATTTCCTTACCAAAATCATGACGCTCATTACCTTCCAGCATTCCTATTAAAACATCTTTATTGAATAGATAGATTCCCATAGAAGCCAGGTATTTGCGGCCTTGTTTTTCCATTTCTTCACCAACCTCAGATTCCCACCCAATTATTTTTTCTGAATTGGGCTTCTCTATAAAAGAGGTAATGCTTAAATTTTCATCAGCTTTTAGTATCCCGAAACTGGTACCATCTTTAGCATTCACTGGGATAGTAGCAATGGTAATTTCGGCCTCTTTTTCGATATGATTATTAATCATTTCACAGAAATCCATTTGGTAAAGCTGATCTCCTGAAAGAATCAATATATATTCAAAATCGTGTTGCTTTACATGGTGCAAACTTTGCCTAACCGCATCTGCTGTACCCTGGTACCAGGCAGTATTGGTAGGGGTTTGTTCTGCAGCTAGAATATCAACAAAAGCTTCGCTGAATATCCCAAATTGATAAGTGTTCTTGATATGTTTATTTAACGAGGCAGAATTAAACTGTGTTAACACAAACATCCTTTTAAGATTTGAATTAATACAGTTAGAGATAGGAATATCTACTAACCTATACTTTCCTGCTATAGGCACAGCGGGTTTAGACCTTGTAGAAGTTAAGGGGTAGAGCCGCGAGCCCTGCCCGCCTCCAAGGATAATAGAGATTACTTTTGATCCGATCATGGTATTGTAATTAAGGCCTTATATAATTTTATGTATTGCTGTGCAGATCTATTCCACGAAAAATCCAACTCCATCATCAACTTCCTTATTTTCGTTAATTCCTTCTTGTTTTTATAAAGGTTTATGGCTCGTTCTATAGCAGTCACAATATCACTTATTTCACAGTTATCAAATCTTATACCATAGCCGTTCATTTCTTCAATATCTATGATAGAATCTTTTAATCCGCCTGTTGAACGTACTATCGGAACTGTCCCATATTTTAGCGCATACAACTGGTTCAGGCCACAAGGCTCAACCCTTGAAGGCATCAAAATAAAATCAGCTGCTGCATAAATCTGATGAGACAGCTCTTCGTTATATCCGATAAAGACATTAAAATCAGCCACTTCTCGCTTTAAAGCATCTAAACTTTCTTCAATTTCTTTGTCTCCTGAACCTAAAATCAAAATGCTGATTTCGTTATTATATTTAGCCAGGCTCTCTCTCACTGCATCAGCCAGTTTATCGGCTCCTTTTTCCAGTACTAGTCGTCCAATAAAGGTAAAAAGCGGCTTTTTGGGATCGAGTTGAAATGCTTCACAAATTTTAATTTTATTAGCCTCTTTCCCGCTTACCACATTTTTCAGCGTATATCGCTGCTCAAGCATAGGGTCTGTAACTGGATTCCAAACATCAGGGTCTATACCATTTAAAATGCCAGAACCTTTCTGCTGTTCCATCTCGAACAGAAATTCTAACCCGTTGGAGTTTTGTTTTAATTCTTCCAGGTAAGTTGGTGAAACTGTTGTGTATTGCCAACAGCATTTTACAGAGGCTGCAAGAGAATTGATACATCCTCCCCAATCTAATAGTCCGGTTTTACTTGCATCAGCATCCGGAAGGTAGTTAAACTTCTCCCAGCCTATCCAGCCTTGATACTGCCCGTTGTGTATAGTACAAATACTTGGGATATCTTTTAAAGAATTAAATCTCGAAGAGTGCTGCATTAAGAATGGCACCAATCCCGAATGATGATCGTGACAATGGAAAATATCTATCTGTAGTTCACTTTTTACTACCCAGTCTAACACAGATATCTGATATGCTACAAATTGTTCGATTTCATCGGGGTAAGAATATATTTCTTTACGGTCTAAAAGACCGGGGATTTTCACCAGATAAAGTTCGAAGCCAAGGACGTTGTTTACTTCTTTTATAATTTCATAATCAAACCCTCTTTGCCCGAGATTAGAAGAACCAGAGAAAACTGTTTCTAAAACATGATCATGAACGAATTTTCGATCGTAAAAAGGCATGATCACCATGGCCCTTATTCCCTCTTGTGTTTGGTATTTAGGAAGTGCACCTACTACATCACCCAAACCGCCTGCTTTAGCAACAGGATAGCATTCTGCACTTAGATGTAAAACATTCATTAAAGCTTATTTTGCCTTTAATGTAATTTTTAATTTTTCAAAAAAAGAATTTTTTGGTCTTTTAATTTTGATTTTCTTCTTCTCTTGTGATGTTGAAATTCTCGAACCGCCTTTCGGCTTCCTTAGCATTTAAAGAAAATCGAATAGTTAACCTGTCCGTTACTGTTTTTCCATCAATATAGGAAGGAATCCAATAAGGAACATAGGTTAATAATGCCTTTAAGATATCGTTCACCCGACCTGGTTCTCCCTCTACAATATTTACAGAAAATGCCTGCCCATTTTCATCCACAACAACTTCGCAGGTAAAGTTCTTTTGAATATCTGATTGTGTGAATAGGCTGAAATCAAAGTTTCGGTTGAGGTAATTTTCGAGATAATTTGTATAATCCTGGTTATCGTCTATACCGCAATGTTTTGAAATAAATTTTTGTGATCTGGCATCAACAAATGGTGGATAAAATTTTAAATTCGAAGCTTTGGTAGGATAATACGGATTCCTCATACTAAAAGAATTCAAAAACTCGCCTTTCTGGAAGTTTTCTATAGCAACTAATTCTTCCGGAGACCTGGGGTAACTTAATAAAATGCTCCAACTACCTGATGGTAGACTGTCTCTTAATCTCCCTCTATATACTACAGCATTAAATCCGGTATCATTAAATCCCCAAATCCAGTCTTTATACTCAAAGCGCCCCTTACCCTCGGTTACTTTTTTTACACCATAAGGATCCCAATAATCTGTTATAAAAATTTTTGAATTTTTATGGTTAATCACCATCCAGGGAGTACCGTTATCATAATAATAGCGGGCAATTCCTTCGGGTTTATCATTCACAAAGACTACTTCGTATTTTAACTTTCCGTTGTAATAGTAGTTTTTAAAGACGCCATTTTTAACCCCATCAACATAAATACCAGTTAAAGCAACTCTATTATTGTTATAATAATCTGTAAAGAAACCGTCAAAAGTATTTTTCCCTTTAACTTTTTTAATTACCCTGGTGTAATGCCTGAATTTGCAATATTCGTCTACCAGGTAATATTGCTCATCATAAAAAAAGTGGGTGTATCCTTCTTTAGTATGAGTGAAAAATTTGTTGTTTTCTGTCTGCGCAAAAACATCAGCATATTTTAAAAAAAAGATAAATAATATGAGATGTTTTAGTTTCATGCTAATGTGCTTCTAACCAGTTAGTGCCTTCCCCAATTTCTACTACAATAGGAACAACCGTTTTTAATGCGTGTTTCATTCTGTTCTGAATGATTTCCTTCATTTGTTCCTTCTCCTCAATTATAACGTCGAAAACAAGCTCATCATGTACCTGCATAGTCATTTTTGATCTTAGTTTTTGATCTATGATATCCTGATGAATATGCAACATCGCCACTTTGATCATATCGGCTGCCGAACCTTGTATTGGAGCATTAATTGCATTTCGCTCGGCAAAACCACGTACTGTAGCATTTGCAGAATTGATGTCTCTCAGATATCTTCTTCGCCCCATTATGGTTTCTACGTAACCATTTTCGCGGGCAAAGTTCATGGTGTCTGACATGTAATTTTTTATGCCGGAATATTGTTCAAAATAGTTTTCTATAATTTCTGCAGCTTCTTTTCTGGGAATTCCTAAATTTTGGGAAAGTCCAAATGCAGATTGACCGTAAATAATCCCGAAATTTACCGCCTTTGCGTTTCTTCTTTGGTCTGAAGTGACTTCTTCCAAAGCAATTCCATAAACTTTAGCCGCGGTTGCGGTATGGATGTCAAGACCTTTTACAAAAGCATCCATCATGTTTTCATCTTTACTGATCTCTGCAATAATCCTCAACTCTATTTGAGAATAATCTGCAGACAGTAGGATGTGATTTTCGTCTCTAGGGATGAATGCTTTCCTTACTTCTCGTCCTCTCTCTGTTCTAATTGGTATGTTTTGCAGATTCGGATTATTCGAACTTAGTCTTCCTGTGGCAGCCACAGCCTGATTGTAAGAAGTATGAACTCTGCCGGTTTTGCTGTTGATTAGCTGTGGAAGTGCATCTACATAAGTAGATTTTAATTTACATAATTGCCTGAAATCTACAATATCCTGTACTATATCAGATTTTGATGCCAGCGCTAATAAAACATCTTCTCCGGTTTGATACTGACCGGTTTTAGTTTTTTTAGCTTTTGGATCTAACTGCAATTTATCAAATAAAACTTCGCCTAATTGTTTTGGTGATGCCAGGTTAAATTTAACACCTGCCTTTTCGTAAACTGTTTTTTCTAAGCGATTGATATCGATTTCCAGTTCCTTGGAAAAGGTATTTAACTGATCCATATCAATCCTCACGCCCTCTTTTTCCATTGTAGCCAAAACATAAACTAAAGGGTTTTCTACCTCTTTAGCCAGCTTATCGGCTTTTGCAGTAAGCAGCATAGGCTCGAAAGTATTCTTTAGCTGTAAGGTGATATCAGCATCTTCACCAGCATATTCCTTGGCTACTACAAGGTCAACATCACGCATGTTTCCCTGGCCTTTTCCTTTTTTACCAATTAGCTCTTCTATAGAAATTGGGGTGTAACCTAAATAGTTTTCCGACAAAATATCCATATTGTGTCTGGTGTCGGGATCCAACAGGTAATGGGCCAGCATCGTGTCGAATAATTCACCTTTAACTTCTACACCGTACCACTTTAATATAAGAATATCATATTTTATGTTTTGCCCGATCTTGGCGATGTGTTCATTTTCTAAGACAGGTTTAAACTCTTCTAAAATTTCATTTGCCTTTGATTGATCTTGTGGTAAGGGAATATAAAAAGCCTCTCCAACTTTAAAACAAAAAGATAAGCCTACTAACTCCGCATTGTTCGCATCAATACTGGTGGTTTCTGTATCAAATGAAATAGAGGTTTCTTTAAGGAGCTTGGAGATAAGTTCCTGCCTTTTTTCTAATGTATCTATTAATTCATAATGGTGTGGCGTATTAGAGAGATTTTTACCAGGAACCACAACATCTGGCAATGGCGCAGCCTGCACATGTTTATTTTGATGCTGTTGAGCGGGGCTTCCAAATAAATCCATTTGCCCTGTAGAAGCTTTTGCATCTGCAACATTAAAATCTTCCCCAAAAACTCTTTTGCCAAGTGTTCTAAATTCTAATTCAGCAAAAAGAGGTTCTAGTTTTTCTCTATCTGGCTTGTCTATTCTAAAACTTTCTTCGTGGAATTCTACCGGCGCATCTAAAAGAATGGTAGCCAGCCTTTTAGAAAGTAAACCTTGTGCGGCATAATTTTCTACATTTTCTCTTTGTTTCCCTTTCAGCTCGTGACTATTGGCAATAATTTGTTCTATAGAACCATATTGTTTAATAAGTGCTTTAGCTGTTTTTTCTCCAATTCCAGGAATACCGGGGATATTATCAACAGCATCTCCCCATAAACCTAAAATATCTATCACCTGATGAACATGTTCTATTTCCCATTTTGCCAGAACTTCCGGAACGCCCAAAATTTCCATTTCGTTTCCCATTCTGGCGGGTTTATACACGAAAATATTTTCTGAAACCAGCTGGGCAAAATCTTTATCAGGCGTCATGCAGTAAACTGTAAATCCTTCTTTTTCCGCCTGTTTTGCCAAAGTCCCAATTACGTCATCCGCTTCATAACCATCTGATGTTAGTACAGGGATATTGAAACCTTCTATTAGCTTTTTAACATAGGGTAAAGCTGTAGAGAGATCTTCTGGCATCGCTTGCCTGTTGGCTTTATATGCTAAAAAATCTGTGTGTCTTTCGGTTGGTGCGTCTGTATCAAAAACTACAGCTAAATGTGTAGGATTTTCTTTCTTTAGAACTTCTAATAAAGTATTGGTGAAACCCATTACAGCAGACGTATTTATGCCTGTGGACGTAAATCTTGGGTTTTTACTTAACGCAAAATGTGCCCTGTAAATTAAGGCCATTCCATCTAAAAGAAAGAGTTTTTTCATATTTGATTACACAGATTTTTACAATTACCACGAATGGATGAGGCAATCTTTCAAATTTAAAAAGATTCATGGTTAAATCTTATTAAATCTGTGTAATCCATAAATCATTTAAAACTACATTCTTCAAAATGATCATTTACCATGCCTGTTGCCTGCATATGTGCATAGCAGATGGTAGTGCCAAAAAACTTAAAACCTCTTTTTTTCATGTCTTTAGCAATGGCATCCGATATTTCTGTCCGGGCAGGGATATCCCCCATATTTTTAACAGCATTAACAATGGGCTTATGATTAGGCATAAAAGAGTACAAGTATTTATCGAAAGAACCAAATTCATTCTGAATTTCTAAAAAAAGTTTGGCATTAGAGACTGCAGAAGTCACTTTTAAACGGTTACGAATAATTCCTGGGTCTAATAGAATTCTTTCAATATCTTCGGGAGTAAATGAGGCAACTTTCTCTGCATCAAAATCAGCAAATAGCCTTCTGTAGTTTTCTCTTTTGCGAAGGATGGTGATCCAGCTTAAACCTGCCTGTGCTGCTTCAAGGATTAGAAATTCAAATAGAATCTTATCATCGTGGACTTCTTTTCCCCATTCTTCATCATGGTACTTTACATAAAGCGGATCTGTACCACACCATGAACATCGTTTTACCTCCTTTTCCATGTTTTTACTTTTCTAAGTCTAATTCAATGGCCGGGTCCCAAAAGTGAGTTTTAAAATCTAGAATTTTGTCTTCAAAAACTTTAATTCCTTCTTGTTCTAATAAATCCTGCATAGCTGCTTCTGATGAAAAATGGAATTTTCCGGTTAACAATCCATTTCTGTTAACTACACGGTGCGCCGGAACTTCTGGTAAAATAGCACCTGCACCATTCATGGCATAACCTACCATTCTTGAAGAACCCTTTGTCCCTAAATAACTTGCGATTGCGCCATAAGACGTTACTCTTCCTTTTGGAATTAGCCTTACAACCTGGTAGACCTGTTCGTAAAAGGAAGCTCTGTCCATCTCTAACTGAATTTAAATTTGACGTAATTTATGTTTTTCCCCTTTTGAAGGTATATTCTTTCGTAATGGGTTTTAATAGAAAGGATCTCATCTTCTGGATGTGTTTTATAAACATCTGTAGTCTGATCTTCTATTTTATGGTTCCCTTCTGCAATTTTTTCCAGCGTATATTCATAAAACCCATCATTATCAGTTTTAAGATACATGGTACCGTTTGGTTTTAAAGCAGATTTATATTTTCCTAAAAACATTGGATTAGTTAATCTCTTTCGCTCCAGCGGGCTCTGTGCCTGCGGATCTGGAAATGTAATCCATATTTCATCTACTTCGCCTGTCTCAAAATAATCCAGAATATTTTGGATTTGAATTCTCAGGAAGCCTACATTTTTTAAATCATTATCTAATGCCATTTTAGCTCCAACCCACAGCCTGTTCCCTTTATAATCGATTCCAATAAAATTCTTATCAGGATATTTTTTGCCCAAATTAACACTGTATTCTCCTTTCCCGCAGGCAAGTTCTAGGATGAGTGGATTTTCGTTTTTAAAAAAATTTTCTTTCCATTTTCCTTTATACGGTTTGCCCTCTTCTAATTCTAAAACATTATTAAAAGTACCTATCTCTGCGAATCTCTGTAATTTTCTTTTAGCCACAATTTAAACTTTTTGTCAAAAATACATGTTTCAATTATTATATTACGGGTGTATGTTAGAGCGGTTTGAAAAAATAATTCACGAAATAAAAGAATCAGAAGGCTCTGTTTCACAGCAATACCTGGTAGATCTATTCAATATAATCAGGCCTTACTATCATAAAAACCATATCAGGGCAAAAGAAAGACTGTTAGTTTTTATTGGTTTATTAAGTAATAATGCAGAATATCAGCAAATATTTTCGAATTATATTGTCTCCTTATTAAAATCAAAAAATCATATCCGGCTATTTACTGAGTTAGGAATTTCGGCTAATACCGATTTTTTTTCTGAGCTAAAAAGAAGATTAAATGCGAAAATTCTTCCTCCGGCAATTGATAAATCCGAACTGACAGACTTATTGCAGGAAGTTTTTTATGATAAAAATGATTATCACTGGGTAAATGGTATTGATGACGAAACCTGGATGACTTTTTTCGCTCTTATTGAGCTTCCGAAAACAAAGGATATTATCCTTCCTGATACTTTTTATCATCCCATTATTAATTCATTACTGATATTAGGAAATCGTATTTCTACTTTAGGCCTAGAGCCAGATATCATGTCCAGATTGCCTCATGTAGAGCAATATCACAGCGATTTTTTAGCTTTAAGTACCGAGCTACATATTTTTTTGAATGCCTACCAGGAAGATCACTATGTTGATTCTAACGAATCACTTAAACAACTAAAGGTGATATTATCTCAATGCCGGGATAGTGTGCAAAGAATCAGGAAATCGCAAAAACGTATTGGAACTTCTATTAAACAGGTTTATACGTTGCTTCGGATAGATCAAAATATCAACCGTTTTCAGATGCTTCTTAAATTCTTGGATCTTAAGAATGTAGACCAGGAGAAACAATTAAGTTTCACAGCTTCCTTCTTTAAGCAATTGGTTCATGCAGAAAGTTTAAGTAAAGGAGTGAGGGCGCACATTAAAGAAAATACAGATTTATTGGCTTACCAGGTGATAGAGCACACCTCTTCTGTGGGTAAAAAGTATATAACAGTTACTAAAAAGCAATATTTTGAAGCCGTTTGGGCCGCCATGAAAGGTGGGGTAATTATAGTTTGTGCGGTAATCATAAAAGCTTTTAT
The DNA here is from genome assembly GCA_045629485.1 of Pelobium sp. Taxonomy (GTDB): domain Bacteria; phylum Bacteroidota; class Bacteroidia; order Sphingobacteriales; family Sphingobacteriaceae; genus Pseudopedobacter. The sequence goes on from JAZQRF010000183.1 coordinate 31,087, forward strand.
AGGAAATATTAATGATTTGGCTCTATTACCATCAGCTTTATTATACAGTTTAAATTATGCTACCGCATTCGTTATAATTTATGTTACGCATTCTGCTTTAGCAACAAAACAACCTTCCATGACGGCCTCTTATATTGCAAACGCACTCTCTGGTAAAAATAAGGGTGAAGTTAATTTAGAAGAGGCTGCTGATACTATTATTAGGCTTTCGAGGAGCCAATTTGCATCTGTTTTAGGAAATTTGATAGTAGTTGTACCTTTAAGTTTTTTAGTAGCCTGGGCCTATTTTCATTTAACCGGTTCCTATTTTTTCTCACGGGAAAAAGCAATCAATGTATTAACAGAAAGTCATCCTCTAGCCAGTTTGATGATTTTATATGCAGCAATCACAGGGGTCTTTCTTTTCTTATCGGGATTAATTACAGGGTATTACGAAAATAAGATCATTACCCATCAGATTCCGAAACGAATTCGTGAGCATAAAACGTTATTAAAGAGGATTGGAGCAAGAAGGCTCAATGCAGTTGCTGCATACATAGAGAAAAACGCTGGAGGATTAATCGGGAACATTTTTCTAGGTTTTTTCCTTGGTTCGGCCAGCGCTTTTGGCAAATTAACAGGGCTCCCTTTTGATATCAGGCACATCACCATTTCAGCTGGCAACTTTGCTTTGGGTACCTATAGCTTGTTTGATAAGCCAATTGTAGAGCTCATCGTTTTTTCTGCTATAGGAGTTTTGCTGATTGGTTTTATAAATATCGTTGTTAGTTTTGCATTAACACTGGTTGTTGCTATAAAATCTTTAAGAATTAACTTCAACAGGTCTGGAGAACTGATGAATGTAATATTTGCCCATTTTGTCTTTAGTACAAGAGATTTTTTCTATCCTCCTAAGAAAAAGAATCCTATTTTTGAAAAAAATAACGAAAATTAGTTTTGGAAAAATCAGCAAAAATTTATGTAGCAGGTCACCGCGGTATGGTTGGTTCTGCAATAGTAAGAAAATTAGAAAAAGAGGGCTACACTAACATTCTTACAAGAACATCTTCTGAGTTAGACCTTAGAAACCAGGTTGCTGTTACCGAATTTTTTGAACAAGAAAAACCCGAATATGTATTTCTTGCCGCGGCTAAAGTTGGAGGCATAATTGCAAATAATACCTACAGGGCAGAATTTTTATATGATAATCTTCAAATTCAGAATAATATCATCCATAATTCCTATTTAAACGAGGTTAAAAAACTGATGTTCTTAGGATCAAGTTGTATTTATCCAAAATTAGCCCCTCAGCCTTTAAAGGAAGAATATCTTTTAACTGGATTATTAGAAGAAACTAATGAACCTTACGCAATAGCCAAAATCACCGGGATTAAGATGTGCGATGCGTATCGGAGTCAATACGGTTGTAATTACATATCGGTAATGCCAACCAATTTATACGGTTATAACGATAATTACCATCCTCAAAACTCTCATGTTTTACCCGCTTTGATCAGGAAATTTCATGAAGCGAAAGTAAATAATGCTGCTGATGTAACTATTTGGGGAAGCGGAAGCCCAATGAGAGAATTCCTTTTTGCTGATGATCTGGCAGATGCCTGCTATTACCTTATGCTAAACTACAACGAGCCTCATCTAATTAATGTAGGAACAGGTGAGGACATTACCATTAAAGATTTAGCTTTATTGATAAAAGAGGAGATAGGTTTTAAAGGAGATCTTAAATTCGATACCTCTAAACCAGACGGTACTCCTAGAAAGTTAATGGATGTAAGCAAGCTTCACGAAAAAGGATGGAAGCATAAGGTAGAGCTTAAGGAAGGCATACAATTAGCCTACAAAGATTTTTTAGAAAAGTTTGCATAAACAAAAAAAGCGTCTCTCAAATCAGGACGCTTTTTTCATTAGTATGTCTCACTATCTGGCGGAATGCCATAATCAATTTTCTTCTTTTTTTCTGATTTCTTTAAAGTAGAGTTTACCCAGCCTGTAGCTTTGTCTATCCAGCCGGCTACTTTAATTTTGTTAAAAGTTTCTCCATTTATTGCTTTTTGTGATATTAATCCTAATAAAGATTTCACCACCAATCCGTTACCTCTTAATATTGTCTTATTTAGAAAAAAAGGTACTACAACTCTGGCTAAAATAGTAGTCCAATCAGAATCATGACGAGCTGCGTTAGAAGTTAAGCCAGTTTGTGATTTTCCACCCACAAAGGATTTTATCTGTTTAAAAAAATTAAATGGAGAAGAAAAGGTCTTTTTTATACTTTCCTTTTTTTGTACAAAATACAACTCATGTTCTGCCTTTTGAAATTTCAGCAATTGAATTTCGGCTCTTAAATCTTCTAAATTATTTATTCTTGGACTCATTAAGATTTTTCCTCCTCTCCCTTTAGAATCTTTTTAATCATGTTATTAACAATTGGCTTTTCGATATATTTATCTTTTATCAAATAAATTATTACCGCTAAAACAAAGTAAAAAAGAGAAACAATAAAGAATCCTCCAAAACTATTGCCCAATAATTCTGAGATATAAAAACCAAGAGCAAGACTCACAAACAAAAATGCAAGAATTATAAATACTATAACTAACCCATCTGTAATGAGATTTGCAAATAATAAAACCCCTTTTTCAATTAAAGTCAGCTTGCTCAGCCTCATTCGGGTGTTTAAATAATCTTTGATTTTGTCCAGGAGTTCTTCCATAAGGTATTATTGTATTAAGCGATCCTAAAATAGAGACTATGCGTGTTCTGTCTCGTTATTATACTGATCTTCAGCCTGTTTAACTTTAGACTTAATGTTGCTAACTATTTTCTCCTTAAGTTCAGTTAAGCTATCTATTTCTTCTGCTGCTTTTTCTTTAATACTATCTCCGAAATTTTTTAAAGATTCAGACAACTTATCTCTTGTTTCGGTTCCTTTTTCCGGAGCAAATAATAATCCTAAGGCAGCACCTGCTGCTAATCCTGCTAATAAAGCTATAGCAGTTTTTGTGTTATCAGTCATAATAAGTTTAATTTAATTGTGAACAATACTTATTTACAAGAAAATACCTTGCCAAAATTTCATTCTATAAATCATTTTATAAATTTAAGTCTCAGATTCTTTATTTTCTAATTGATGTTCCAGTCTTTCAGCCGCAGCAAGGTCGGTTTCGTAAATTTCTGTGAGATGGAGAAACCAGGAAAGCAATAAAGGACCAAATACTAAGCCCACAAAACCGAACATAGGGACACCTATAATTACCCCAATCACAGTAACAACCGGATGAGTGTCCGCAAGTTTTTTATTGATAATGAATCTGATGACATTATCTATATTGATTAGGATAATAACTGTAAACAAGAAAATAAATGTTGCTTCAGTGGTATGGCCGTTTAAATATAAAATTATTGCTGCAGGCAATGTAATTAGAGGGGCCCCAATAATTGGGAGAAAAGAAAGAAATGTACTCAATATCCCCCAAAAAATAGCATCATTTACACCTGCCAAAAAGAATGCAATACTTACTAACAAACCTTGTACAATAGCAATTAACCCCTGCCCCAAAATATTTGAATAAGTGGTATTCTTAAGCTCAATCGCAAATTGTTTTGCATGGTGCTCTCTTAATGGTGCATACTTTAACAAGGCATTTTCAAACTCCTCCATTTGCACCAACATAAAATAGAGCACAAAATACATGAGCGTAACCATTAAAAAAATGTTGAAAGCACCCCCTACAAATGCGGGAAACAACTCCTGTATAAGTACGGTTAATTTATTCACATACTTATCCACGAGGTTATACTGATTAAATTTCAAACCTATAAAATCATCTAATCTTGATATCAGCGCTTTTAGTTGAAACTGGTCATTTTTTAAATTTGTTACCTTATCAATTATCATATAGCTCAAAGCATAAAAAGGCATAATGATGATGATAAACGACGATAAAATAACCAGAGCCGCAGCTATACATTTCAAAAATTTGCTACTGAGGTATAAATAAACAGGTTTGAAGAGTGTATAGATAACAATTGCTCCTAAAAAAGCAGTAAATAAGCCTCTTAAACTAAAAATAATTGTTCCTGCCAGCAAGATGAGTACTATAAGAACAAGAGTGTTTCTTTGTTTATATGTAAAAACAGACATTTATATCTTTAAATAAGGTGATCATATGTTAATTGACGCAAGGTAGATTAATTTAAACACTGAATGTAACAAACTGAAAATGTAAGATATTGTTTGAGCTGATTAATATAAGAAAAGGTCTTCAAACGGGGAGAATGAAGACCTTTTTACTAACCAATTATAAACCGATACAAAGGTATATATATTATTAAACTCTCAAAACTTGTTAACATTATTTAACATTTTGATAACAATGCTAAAATTATTTCAACAGAGCTTTATATTAAGCAACACGCTAATGATTAGGACAATAACTTATTAAAGTAGTAAGTTCTTTGAGGAGTTATACAATGCGTGAGTTTGACATCGTAAAATTCGGCTAAAAAAAGCCTTTCTTCAGGCCCAAATAATGAAAGTCCAATTTTTAAACTGTCTTCTCTACATTCTTTCAGAAACCGGTCATAAAAGCCGCCGCCATATCCAATGCGGTGTCCTTCTCGGTCAAATGCTAATAAAGGAACCAGAATAACGTCTATTAAATCAACTGGTACAACTTTCCCATAAAGAGGTTCTGGTATATTATAAATATTTTTTCTTAATACCGTAGATAGATGATCGAATTCGACATGAGTCATACTTAAATCATCGAAATTGGTTTTAGGCACCACTATTTTAAGATGAGGATGATGGTGTTTAAAAAAGGATATAATCTCAAAAGTATCAACCTCATTATTTTCCTTTATTGGTAAAAACACATGGACGTATTTGTATTTATTCCATTCAATTTTTTTAATCTCGTCCAGTATACCATCATTTAAACGCCAAAATTCAGCTTTAGACAAGCTTTTTCTTCTTAATGACATTTCTTTCCTGATGTCTTTTTTCACGGATATAGGTATAATCAGTAAGCTTTATATTTTTTTAAATATAGAAATGATTTAAAAAGAAAGCCTCTCTTTTAAAGCAAAAGAGAGGCTTTCTTTTATAAATAACAATTAAGCCTTTACACGCTCTACATACGCCCCAGTTGCTGTATCAATCTTTATTTTATCTCCTTGGTTAATAAATAGGGGAACCCTAATTTCTACGCCTGTTTCTACTGTAGCTAATTTTGTTGCTCCACTAGAAGTATCACCTTTCACCGCTGGCTCTGTATAAGTAACCTCAAGATCTACAGAATGTGGTGCTTGTGCCATTATTGGCTCCTCGCTTTCAAATGCAATAATTACATTCATTCCTTCTTTTAGAAACCTGGCAGAATTGCCAAATAAAAATTTAGGAATATTAAATTGTTCGTAATTGCGATTATCCATTACTACAAAGAAATCCGCATCATCATATAGATATTGATAATCGTTAGTTTCTACCCGGCAGATTTCAACTTCTTCATCAGTACGGAAACGATATTCTACCAGTTTGCCGGTTTTAACGTTTCTCATTTTTGCCTGATAAAAGGCTCTTAAGTTTCCTGGAGTACGGTGTATAAACTCTTCTACCGTAACCAGCTCACCATTGAATCTTAATATATTACCGTTTTTTATTTCTGAAGCTTTTGACATACAGCTAATTTTAATTAGGAGTGCAAATGTATAATATAATATTGTGATTTACCAATAAAGGGCTGCCTAAACCATAACCAAGCTATTTATAATCAGCAATTACAATTTTTTCATCACAAAATTTAAACTCTTCTGCCTGGTTAGAACAAATTATTACAAGACGGTTCTTTGTATACTCTTTTATTAATTGATGATACCATGCCATACCTTCCTCATCCATATTAGAGGTGGGCTCGTCTAGTAAAAGTATTGATGTATCTGAAAGTAATGAGAGTATTAATTTTACGCGTTGCTTCATCCCTGATGAAAAATACCTGATCTCTTTATTTATGCTGTTTTGCATATTAAGGATCCTGATTATCTCCTCATCCTGAATTTTATTTAATCTTTTTTTAAAGTTAAAATGAAATTTTAAAGTTTCTGATAGCGTAAAATCTTCTATAAGTTCTAAGTAAGGTGCCGAAATGCTTAGGTGATTATAGACGTCCTCTACAGATATCTCTTCTCCTTTTATCCTGTAAGTTATTTTTCCTATAGAAGGAGACAATGATCCTGAAAGTAGTTGCAAAAGGGTAGATTTTCCCGACCCATTTATACCTAAAACCGCATAAGATTTACCAGTTTGAAATGTATAATTTATATTCTTAAATATCCACTCTCTGTTAAATCTTCTGCCAACTTTATCCAGGATAATTTCCATCCTAAACTAAGAATTTCCGAAGCCTTTCATAACGCCCCTGTTAGAATTACGGATAAAATTAATTATCTCATCTCTTTCTTCAGTAGGCTTAAATTCAGCTTCAATTATATCTAATGCTTTGGTTACATTGTTATGTTTTACAAACAGCACTCTATAAATTTCCTGTATTTCATTAATTTTTTCTGAGGTAAAACCTCTTCTTCTCAGCCCAACAGAGTTAATACCGGTATAAGAAAGGGGTTCTCTGGCAACTTTTACATAAGGAGGGATGTCTTTACGAACCAAAGACCCACCTGTTACAAAAGAGTAGGAGCCTACCTTGCAAAACTGGTGAATTGCAACCATTCCTGCTAAAACCACATTATCGCCGATGGTAATGTGCCCTGCTAATGTTGTATTGTTAGAAAAAATGCAGTTATCTCCTACTTCGCAATCATGAGCCACGTGGCAATAAGCCATTAATAAGCAGTTGTTACCTACTTTTGTTTCCCATTTATCATTAGTACCTCTATTAATGGTTACGTATTCTCTAATAGTGGTATTGTCTCCAATTATAGCAAATGTTTCTTCACCTGCATATTTAAGATCTTGGGGGATGGCAGAAATTACTGCCCCAGGAAATATTTTGCAATTTTTACCAATTCTTGCTCCATCCATGATAGTTACATTGGAGCCTATCCAGGTTCCTTCTCCTATTTCTACATCTTTATGGATAACAGCAAAAGGATCTATGACTACACTATTGGCAATTTTTGCCTGAGGATGTATATATGCTAAGGGTTGTATCATGAGGGTGTTTCGCTTTCTTTATATCTGGATATTTGAGCCATCATTTCGGCTTCGACTACAATTTTTTCTCCTACCATGCCAACGCCTTTCATTTGTGCTATTCCGCGTCTGATGGGTTCCATCAAATCGCATCTAAAAACAATGGTATCACCAGGGAGAACCTGGGCTCTGAATCTTACTTTATCGATCTTCAAAAAGTAGGTTAGATAGTTACCTGGGTCAGGAACGGTGCTTAGTACTAAAATTCCGCCCGTTTGTGCCATTGCTTCTATTTGTACCACCCCAGGCAAAACAGGTGCTCCTGGGAAATGCCCTTTGAAGAATTCTTCATTCATGGTAACATTTTTTACCCCAACAACATGTGTTTTTGTCAATTCTAGAATCTTATCAATGAACAAAAATGGTTGCCTGTGGGGCAAGATGTTCATTATTTGTGTAATATCATAGAGCGGCTTTGCACCAGGATCATAAACTGGATGCGTTTTCTTTTTACGATCTTTTTTAATGGCTGCTTTTATCTTTTTGGCAAAAGCTACATTTGCGGCATGGCCTGGCCTTGCGGCCATGATGTGCCCCTTTAATGGAACTCCTATAAGTGCCAGATCACCAATCATATCTAATAATTTATGACGGGCAGGCTCGTTTTGATGACGTAGCTCGATATTATTTAAAATTCCTTCTTTAGCAACTTTGATATCGTGTCTATTAAAAGCTTTTGCCAGGTCTTTTAATTCTTCATCGTTGATTTCGTGATCTACAATAACAATAGCATTGTTGATATCTCCACCTTTTATAAGGTTATGCTTTAAAAGCATTTCTAGTTCATGTAGAAATACAAAGGTTCTGCAAGAAGCTATTTCATTTCTAAACTCTGCTATAGATGAGATAGTTGCATGCTGACTGCCCAACACAGGCGAATTATAATCTACCATGCAAGTAAAACGATAATCGTCTTGCTGTGGCATGGCTACCATTTCGACTTTCCTGTCTTCTTCTGAGTAAAGTATATTATGAGGGATGTGATAGTACTCCCGATCAGCATTTTGTTCTTTAAAACCAATAGATTCTAGTGCCTGAACAAATTCTATGGCACTTCCATCTAAGATAGGCACTTCAATCCCATCCAGTTCTATCATAACGTTATCCACTTCGCAGCCCACCAGAGCTGCTAAAACATGTTCGGTAGTGCTTACACTGGCTCCATTCTGAGAAATGGTAGTGCTGCGAGAAGTATCGGTAACATTGTCTACATCTGCATCAATAACCGGCTCTCCTGGTAAATCAATTCTCTTGAATTTAAAACCATGATTTTCTGGTGCGGGTTTAAAAGTGAGTGTAACTTTTGCCCCAGTATGCAAACCTACTCCGCTTACACTTATCTCTGATTTAATAGTCCTTTGCTTAAGGTTCATGCTCATGCCAATATCTTATTTATTAAGGTTACTCTCCTGCAGTAATTTTAAAGCTTTCTGTAATTCTTCTATCTTTCTCTCCATTTCCGGCAGTCTCTGAATGATGACTTGCGACCTCATGTAACTTTGGTAAGTTGTAGCAGGCGCACCGCCAAATTTTTTATTTTCTTGTTCTATAGACTTATTTATTCCTGATTTTGCCTGGATTTGGGTACCCTTAGCCAGGCTGATGTGCCCAACTATACCTACCTGGCCACCTATAATACAGTTTTCTCCAATTTTAGAACTTCCGGATACGCCTGTTTGAGATGCAATTACGGTATTGGCACCTATATCAGCATTATGTGCAATCTGAATTAAATTATCCAGCTTAACACCCTTTCGGATGATGGTTGATCCCATGGTTGCTCTATCTATACAAGTATTGGATCCAACTTCTACATTATCTTCGATAATTACATTTCCTATTTGGCTGATTTTCTTGTAAGAACCATCGGCTTGCGGAGCAAAGCCAAATCCATCACTTCCTATTACAGCATTTGAATGTATAATTACATCTTTTCCGATAATACAATCATGGTAAACCTTCACTCCAGAAAAAAGTGTTGTGTTTTCTCCTACAGTTACATTATCCGCAAGGTATGTATGAGGGTATATTTTTGCATTATCTCCAATTACTGCATCTGCTCCAATGTATGAAAAGGCGCCAATATAAACGTCTTTACCTATTTTTGCTTCCGGATGGATAAAAGAAGGTTGTTCTATTCCCTCTTTATTTAGTCTAATTGTATTGTACATTTCTAACAATACAGAAAAACTGGAATAAGCATTCTTTACCCTGATTAATGTTGGTTTAACGGGTTGTGTTAATTCAAGATCTTCATTTACAATCACAACTGAGGCGTTGGTAGAATAAAGAAAAGACTCGTATTTTGGATTAGCCAAAAAAGACAATCCGCCTTCAACAGCCTCTTCTATCTTTGCTAATTGAAAAATTATTGCGTCCGGGTTTCCTTCTAAGGTACCGTTTAGCAAAGTACTAACCTCTTTTGCGGTAAATTGCATCTGGCAAAATTAACTGATAATATTAAATGAACAAATTGTTAGGTTTAAAATACAAATAACCGGTTTATATTTTAACGTAGCAAAGGAAATTTTTTGTAACAACTTTGGATAGCGCCTCTAAGCTGGAATTATCAGAAACTACTGTAATATCCTCTAATTTTCCGTTTTTTCTTAAAATGTTTATACTTCCGCTTCCAATTTTATAGGCCATATTATTTATAGAATCTGTGAAGATAAAATAAGAAATATCTTTTTCATCAATTTTAAACTTCTTAATTATCTTTTCCTTCTTTTCAGCAATTATAGATGGATCGGCAATATCATTCGTAATTTCCACTTTAAAAAGGTTCCTGTTGATTAGATTTTTGCAAAGGGTGCTTAAAATAAAATCATCATGTTGCTGCCAAACCTTTATAGAAGACATAATGTCGTGATCATCGAGCATGGAAAAACATTTTAAATGTTCGCTGTTCTCGGTGAAATCGTCACTAATATCATTATATAAAAAATGATGAAGGGCTGGTGATGCAAACAATTGAATATTTTTCTGAGCCAATTCTCTGGCCCGTTCCAGAATTTTAACCAACAATTGTTCTGCGGCAATAACCGTTTTATGAAGATAAACCTGCCAGTACATCAACCTCCGGGCAATCAGAAATTTTTCAATAGAATAAATACCCTTTTCTTCTACTACTAAATTGTCGTCTTTTACATTTAAAAGTTTAATAATCCGGTCTGAACTTACCATTCCTTCGGTTACACCGCTAAAGAAACTATCTCTGTTTAAGTAATCTAACCTGTCTAAATCCAATTGCCCGGCAATCAACTGGGATAAGAATTTTTTAGGATATTGATTATTGAAGATTTTTAAAGCTAAATCTAATTTTCCTCCGAATTCTTTATTAAGGCTTGTCATGAATAAATGACTAATTTTTTCATGAGAAATCCCTTTAACAAGACTGTGTTCCAGAGAATGAGAAAAAGGTCCGTGTCCAATATCATGAAGCAAGATCGCAATGCAAGCTGCTTCTGCCTCTTCGTCAGTAATCAAATGTCCTTTATACTGTAAATGTTCTAAAGCCAGCTGCATCAAATGCATTGCTCCCAAAGCATGATGAAACCTGGTATGTAAAGCTCCTGGATACACTAAATGCGTCATCCCCACCTGCTTAATATTCCTAAGCCTTTGAAAATAAGGATGTTCTATAAGATCAAAAATTAAACCTGTTTTGATACTTATAAAGCCATATATGGGATCGTTAATTATTTTATGCTTATTCAATGTGATTATCTTATGAAGGCACAAATTTTGTTATTTTTATTGACGCTGTATAATTATCATAAAAAATATAGCAATTTATTTTAAATCGTACTTTATAACAACATATGCAAGCAGCCAATATCTTATGGGCAGATGATGAAATTGATCTTTTAAAACCTCATATACTTTTTCTTAACGAAAAAGGGTATAAAATAGAAACAGCCACTAACGGAAATGATGCTTTAGAAATTTTTAGGGCAAAAGACTTCGACCTTGTTTTTTTAGATGAGAATATGCCTGGTTTAACGGGCCTCGAAACCCTCACCTCTATCAAAGCTATCAACCCGGAAATACCGGTGGTAATGATTACCAAAAGCGAAGAAGAGTATTTAATGGAAGACGCTATAGGCGCTACTATTGATGATTACCTCATCAAACCTGTTAATCCTAAACAGATATTACTCACCATAAAAAAACTAATAGACAATAAAAGGCTCGTTAGTGAAAAAACCTCTATGGCCTACCAGCAGGATTTCAGAACATTAGGGATGACCCTTAATGATAATCTTAGCTATCAGGAGTGGACAGATGTATATAAAAAATTAATTTTTTGGGAACTAAAGCTCGAAAAATTGGAGGATGAAGGGATGCATGAAATTCTTACCATGCAAAAAGGCGAGGCAAATGCACAATTTTCAAAGTTTGTCGAAAAAAACTATGAAAAATGGATTGCCGACCAGGACAATGCTCCAGTTCTATCTCATCAGCTTTTCAAAAAAAAGGTTTTCCCTTCTTTAACAGAAAATGTCCCTACTTTTTTCATTCTTATAGATAATTTAAGATACGATCAATGGAAAGTAATTAACCCGATCATCAGCGAATATTTCCGAATTGAAGAAGAAGAAACCTATTTTAGTATTCTTCCTACCGCTACACAATATGCTAGAAATGCTATTTTTTCTGGTATGCTTCCTTTAGATATGGAAAAGCGTTTTCCAACAATGTGGCAAAATGACGAAGATGAGGGTGGTAAAAATCTTTACGAGGAGAACTTTCTTGAGGACCAGATTAAACGATTGGTAAGAAAAGATATTAAATTCTCTTATTACAAAATTCTAAATCAAGACCAGGGAAAAGATTTGGTAGAAACTTTGCAAAATCTAATGGACAATGATTTAAATGCAATTGTTTATAATTTTGTAGACATGCTTTCTCATGCCCGCACAGATATGCAAATGATTAAAGAACTGGCAAATGATGATGCAGCATACCGATCTCTTACTTTAAGCTGGTTCGAGCACTCTCCGTTATTGGATTTGCTTAAAAAACTTTCTCAAAAGAAAGTGAAGGTGATTATTACTACAGACCATGGTACCATCAGAGTGAAGAAACCGAGTAAAGTGATAGGAGACAGAAATACCAATACAAACTTGAGGTACAAGCAAGGGAAAAACTTAAATTATAATCCTAAAGAAGTGTTTCACGTGAAAAATCCCCATGACGTACAATTACCAAAGCTACATGTAAGTTCGAGCTTTATTTTTGCAAAGGAGGACAGCTATTTTGTTTACCAGAACAATTACAATCAATTTGTTAATTATTATAATGATACCTTTCAACATGGTGGTATTTCAATGGAAGAAATGATAATTCCTTTTGTAACCTATAAGAATAAATAAATATCAGCTACTTTTACGAAATGCAGTTTAACGTAAAAAGTATAGAAGAGCTGGCAGGCATTGCCAAACAAATTCTTTCTTTAGCTAATAAAGAGAGAATTTTTGTTTTTTATGGAGAGATGGGGGCGGGGAAAACAACTTTGATCAATAAAATTTGTGCCGAACTTGGAGTAAAAGAGCATACTTCAAGCCCAACCTTTTCAATCGTTAATGAGTATAAAGGAGAAAGCGAAAATATATATCATTTTGATTTTTACAGAATAAAGAACCAAAGTGAAGCATTTGATTTAGGTTACGAAGATTATTTTTATTCCGGAAGTTATTGTATGATAGAGTGGCCTGAAAAAATTCCAGACTTACTTCCAAATCATTACATGAGAATAAAAATTTGTCCTTTAAGTGAAACAGAAAGATTGATAGAGATTCAAAAGATCTCTAACTAGCATACGAAAAGCAATACTCTAAATAATTCCGACAATGAGTTCACATTTAATGAGCGGTTTTTCTGAAGTTGCAAAACAGGCGCTTTATCAACCGCAGGAAGCAATGCAAAAAGTAAAGTCTAAAAAGAATAACCTGTTTATTGGGATCCCAAAAGAGACTTCGTTTCAGGAAAAAAGAATTGCATTAACGCCATTATCGGTTGCATTACTTGTGAATAATGGGCATAGGGTGATGATAGAATCTGAAGCAGGCTTGGCCGCCAATTTTAGCGACACAGACTACAGCGAACAAGGAGCACAAATTGTTCATGATAAAAAAGAAGTTTATAAAGCTGATATTATTTTAAAGATTGCCCCTCCAACAAAAGAAGATATCGAAATGATGAAGACTTGTCAAATCATTTTATCTGCTTTACAAATAGCGACAGTTAATAAAGAAGATATTCTGGCCATGATGGCTAAAAAAATAACCGCTATAGCTTTTGAATACATACGAGATGACGGTAATGTGTTAAGCGTGGTGAGGGCGATGAGTGAAATAGTAGGGGCTACCTCTATATTGATTGCTGCAGAATATTTAAGCAATGTTTTTGGTGGTAAAGGATTAATGTTGGGAGGAGTTACAGGAGTACCTCCAACAGAAATTGTTATTCTAGGGGCAGGTACAGTAGCAGAATATGCAGCAAGAACAGCAATAGGTTTAGGTGCAGAAGTGAAAGTCTTTGATTCTTCTCTATATAGATTAAGAAGATTACAAAATAATATTGGAAGCCGGGTTTTTACGTCAGTAATCCAACCCCTTGTTTTAGAGAAAGCCATTAAAACCTGCGATGTGGCAATAGGCGCTATAAGATCTACCAGTGGCAGGAGCCCCTGCATCATTACAGAAGAAACCGTAGCTAAAATGAAACCTAACTCGGTAATTATAGATGTAAGTATAGATCAGGGTGGATGTTTTGAAACCTCAGAAGTAACAAATCATAAAAGTCCTGTTTTTAGGAAGTATGATGTGATACATTATTGCGTTCCGAATATAGCGTCCAGAGTAAGCAGAACGGCAACATACGCTTTAACTAATATTTTCACTCCAATTTTATTAGATATTGGTGACCTTGGAGGAATAAATAACTTGATCTGGGAGAAAGTTGGCATCAGAAATGCAGTTTACATTTATCAGGGATCAATGACTAACAAATATTTGGCAGAAAGATTTAGCATTGCCTATAAAGATTTAGATTTATTAGTGGTATCAAACCACTAAAGCTATTATGTAATATGGCTAAGAGCAAAACTGTAAGTTGGATAAAAAGGGTTTTTAAAATAATCATCAAAAGTTTTAATGCTTTTATGGCCGATAAAGGCTTGAAATTAAGTGCCGCTCTTTCCTATTACACCATATTTTCTTTAGGGCCGATGTTAGTAGTCTTATTATCGGTTGCAGGAATTTTTTATCGCAACGAACAAGGTCTTCAAAATCAACTGTTAAGCGAAATCAAAAATTTTGTAGGATCTGCCACAGCTTTGCAAATCGAAGACATATTAAAGAACCTGGCCTTTTCTGACAAAAGTTTTATCGCAATAACAGTCGGTGTAATTACACTTATCATCGGGGCAACAGGTATTTTTATAGAAATTCAGGACTCTATCAATCAAATTTGGAGGGTTAAAGCTGTTCCTAAAAAAGGCTGGCTGAAAATCTTAAAAGATCGTTTTCTGTCTCTTTCAATGGTAGGAAGCCTTGGATTTTTACTTATCGTTTCTTTGGTAATAAACGGAATCGTAACGGCTTTTAGTTCGTATTTAAGCAATTATTTGCCTTCGGATATTCTATACTTATTTGATGCTGTAAATCTTTTTATCACCTTTATCGTTCTGGTTTTGCTATTTAGTATTATTTATAAAGTTTTACCTGATGCAGAAATACCATGGCGTTCTGTAAGAACTGGTGCTATTTTTACTTCTTTATTATTTATGCTTGGTAAATATCTAATAGGTATTTATATCGCTTATGCTTCAGTCGGATCTGTTTATGGTGCAGCAGGTACCATCGTCATTTTAGCCGTTTGGATATATTATTCGGCTGCCATTCTTTATTTCGGAGCAGAATTTACACAGGTGTATTCTGCAGAAAGAGGAGAAAGAATTAAACCATCTGAACATGCTGTTTATATAGAGCAAATTGAGGTCGAGAAAGACGTGAAATTTATTCCTGTACAAGATAAAGAGCCATAATTTGCTATTTCTGCAATATGCTTAGCTGCCCAATGATTTCATTTTGTTTCACATAATACTCTTTATCCAGTCTAATAGAATCATACACATTATCAAAAAGAGCCATATAATTTCCTTTTTCGGCCGCTATTGATTCTTCCTTTTTTTCGTCGCCAAGATAATAAACTAGCTTACCTTCACTTCCGCTCCTCTCTACTCCATAATTTTCATCATTAGGTTTTACTCCTGATAATAACTGCTCTTCCTGAACATCAGTTCTTCTTTTTGTGTAAGACCCTTTTGTACCATATAAAGAGTAGGCCGGCGGAGCATCCGCAACCAGCATATTTGCTGTTATAAAAATATTTGTTCCGGTTTTGTATTTTAAGTGTACATGAGCGTAATCATCCACCTCTGTATTTTTCCTGTTATTAGAATATGTTTTAGAAAAATCATCAGGAACACCAAACAAACTAATAGCCTGGTCTATAATATGAGCTCCCAGGTCATATAAAATCCCGGCTCCGGGTATTTGTTGCTCCTTAAAAAACTTATAGCTTATTTCATCACGATACCTGTCGAACCGGAAATGCCCCTCAACAATTTTCCCTAGTTTCCCACTTTCTAAAACTTGCTTAACCGATTTGTAATCACTATCAAATCTTCTGTTTTGATAGGCAAATACCTTTAAATTTTTTCTAAAAGCTAAAGAAAACAGCTCTTCTGCTTCTGATCTTAATACAGATAATGGCTTTTCAATTAAAACATGCTTACCTGCATTAAGGGCTGCTTTAGCATATTCAAAATGAGTATAATTTGGGGTATTAACAACAATCAGTTCTATTTCCGGATGATTTAGTATTACATCAATTTCTCTTACTTGTTGTACACCCGGATAATCCTTTAAAACATCGTTTTTAGACCTTTCTACAATTGCAACAAGCTCGAAACCAGGATGCTTATCCACAAACGGGGCATGAAAAACTTTTCCTGACATGCCATAAGCCAATAAACCTGTTTTAATAGGGTTTCCCATAATTTGATAGATTATTTAATTGATAAAGTCACCGGAATACTGTGTTCGCTTTCGTTCTTCAGCCTGTCTAGTGCGGTTACAAGATAAGTATATGTTTTTCCTTTTTGGATATTACGATCCTCCCATGAGGTGATATCTCCATAATAAATGTTTTTAATTGCAGAGGCATCATCAACATCTATTGTTTTTCCCTCATCAAATCTATAAATCACAAATCCATAGGCCTTTTCTCCGTCTTTAGCCTCCAAAGGCATTTTCCATGACAATAATACACTGTTCTCTGCCTGCAAAGCAAGTAAATTTTGAGGACTATTTGGAGCAATTGAATCCAGCCAAAGCATTAAAGGCGGCAATGCAGGGTGTTTATAGTAATTAGAAGATAATGTATCGGCAATACCCAATCGGTTACTTGTTAATGATTTCGAGCTAAAATATACACTACCCTGCACTCTGGGGTTTAACCTGTTATAAATAATCTGACTCGAGATTTGATTGGGGTTTCTCCAGCCGGCATCTTTAGGATCGTTTACCCGGTATGCGCCATGTCCAATATAAAGGTGACGGCCATAGGTGTTATTGCTCCACCAGTCAACCAAATTACCATAAGGTGCTGCCGCTGTTGTGAACGACCAATATATTTGAGGATTTATATAATCTACCCATCCTTCTTTAACCCATTTTCTGGAATCAGCAAAAATACCGTAATAAGAATCTCCTCCGCGGGTTTGAGACCCTTCCGAATCCTGACTAACATTCTTCCAAATTCCAAAAGGGCTTACGCCAAATTTTATGTGTTTTTTATAATGGTGCACACTATCGTTAACCATCTTTATCAATAAATCGATGTTATTTCTTCTCCAGTCTTTAATATCTTTTAAGCCATTGTTATAAGTATTAAAACTTTGTGCATCATTAATAAACTGCCCTTTCTCTGCATAAGGATAAAAATAATCATCAAAATGTACACCGTCTATATTATAATGGTTTACAACATCAAGAATAATTTGGGTAATATACTCCCTTACTTCGGGAATACCGGGGTTAAAGAGCTTCTTACCACTATAATTAAAAAACCATTCTGGCTTTTGTTTGGTAATATGATTTGTTACCACATTTGATCTCGCATTGTCAAATACAGCCCGGTAAGGATTAAACCATGCATGTAATTCCATGCCTCTTTTATGGCACTCTTCTATCGCAAACGCTAAAGGATCGTAAAAAGGGGAGGGAGCCTGCCCCTGAGTACCGGTTAGCCATTGCGACCAAGGTTCGTTACTCTTTGCATACAAAGCATCGGTTGCTGGCCTAACCTGGAACATTACAGCATTAATCCCGTGTTGGTGATGTTTATTAAGAATGGCTATCAGTTCCTGCTGTTGCTGGTCGGTAGTTAAGCCTGCCTTAGAAGGCCAGTCTATATTAACAACACTCGCAATCCATACTCCTCTGAATTCTCTTTTTGGATTACTGGATATTTGTGCCTTTACGGTGTAGCTGGTGTTTATTATGAAAAATAAAATGAAAACTTTTAGAAGGAATTTCTTCATTTCTTATTGTTAAATGAAATAGGTTAACCGCAAAGATAATTAATCTGAGTAAAACGTTTAAAATCAAATGAGATTATATTATTTAAGCCTTTTTTAAAATATTACAAACATTTTTTTGTTATTTAGACCCTTAGCTAGTGGAACAATTTTTGCTGCTAAACCCAAAAAAATTAACAAACTCAAAATTAAGATGGAAAATCAAGAACAGAAAAAGAAAGATACGAATAAGATATATTTTCTGATTGCTGTAATTGTTGCTTTATTAGGAACAAACGCTTATCTATTTTTTCAAAAAAACAAATCTGATAAAAGAATAGTTACGGTTAGCGACGAGCGTACGGCTTTACAAACAGAGTTGGAAAAATTAGAAACTGAATTAGAACAAGCGAATACTTCAGGCACACAACTATCAGCCGAATTGAAATCTAAAGATGAGGAGTTAAGAGCTAAAATAGCACAACTTAGAATAGCGCTCAATAAAGGGCAGTTAACTGCTGGGGAACTTTCTAAGGCCAGAGAAGATGTAAAGCAACTTCGATACTTTGTTACAAAATATACCTCAGACATAGAAGAACTTGAACAAAAGAATGCTGCATTAACTGTAGAAAGGGATAGCTTAAAAAGCACAGTTAGCAACGTAAGCAAGGTTGCCGAAGATTTATCAAGAAAAAATGATTCTCTATACACTAAAGTAAAAGAAGGGGCTGCATTAAAAACAAGTTCTATGCAGGTGGCGGCTTTTAGGATAAGATCTAACGGGAAAGAATCTGAAGTGAATAAAGCAAGTACTGCCCAGAAAATTAAAATCGGATTTACTATTAATACAAACCCAATTGCGGATAAAGGCATGCATGATGTTTACCTTCGAATTTTAGATCCTGCTGGTAATTTAATTATCGGAGAAGGGGGCATGTTTTCTGCAAACGGGCAAGAATTACAATATACTTATAAAACAGCATTAGAGTTTAATGGTGAAGCTAAAAATTATGTTTTAGACTGGACCAATAGATCTGCTTTTGAAGCTGGCACCTATACCATTATTTTGTATGCAGATGGGGCAACTATGGGAAGAACAAGCTTCTCTTTAAAATAAGGAATAAGATCACCTATTATAAAAAAGACCGGCAGGAAATTTCCCTTGCCGGTCTTTTTTAATTTAAAATAATAATTCTAAACCAATACAGGGTCTTTCATATGTTCAAGTGCAAAAATGGCATCATCAATAGTCTTAATATCTTCAACTGCAATTCTTAGGGTATTTTTTACTTCCTTTAAATTTACCTTTCTTGGATTTTGCTGAGCATATTGTAAAATTTTTCCAAATAGCTCAGACTCAAAATATTTAGACTGCTTGTCGGTAATAAAATATCCTCGCAAAACGCCTTTTTTCCAACTGATTTTTTCCAATCCAATCTCTTTACCTATCCATTGCAGTTCTACTGTTCTTAGCAGATCTTTCACCTGACGAGGTAATGGGCCAAAGCGGTCTTCCAATTCCTTTGCAAAGGCAGCCAATTGCGTTGCGTCCTCTACTTTAGAAAGTTCGGTATATAAATTATATCGTTCCTGTATATTGGTAACATATTCATCCGGAATTAATAACTCCATATCTGTTTCAATCTGTGTGAAATTCACAAACGGGCGAGGTTTATCATTTTCGAAAAGGCCTTTGAATTCGTCTTCTTTTAATTCCTGGATGGCTTCGTCGAGAATTTTATGGTACATATCGAAACCGATTTCGGCAATGAAACCACTTTGCTCTGCTCCTAAAAGATTCCCGCTTCCGCGGATGTCTAAATCTCTCATGGCCACATTAAAGCCACTTCCAAGATCAGAAAATTCTTCTATGGCGCTTAGCCTCTTCCTCGCTTCAGGAGTAAGAGTGGATAATGGCGGACTCAACAAATAGCAAAAGGCCTTTTTATTAGAACGGCCTACCCGTCCACGCATCTGGTGCAAATCACTCAAACCAAACATGTGTGCATGGTTTATTAACATCGTATTGGCGTTAGGCACATCAAGGCCGGCCTCTATAATAGTTGTAGCCACCAGCACATCGTATTTTCCCTCAATAAAATCAAGCATAATGTCCTCGAGTTTATCGCCTTCTAATTGTCCGTGAGCAATGGCAATTTTAGCTTTTGGCACCAATTTTTGAATTAACCCACCTAATTGTCTCAAGTCGGCTACACGGTTATGGATAAAGAAAACCTGACCGTCCCTGTCAAGTTCGAATTCCACGGCTTCTTTAATCAGCTTTTCATTAAAAACATGTAACTCAGTAACAACGGGCTGCCTGTTTGGAGGAGGAGTTTGCATAATAGACAAATCTCTTGCGCCCATTAAGGAGAAATGTAAAGTACGTGGAATAGGAGTTGCAGTTAAAGTTAGTGTATCTACATTTGCCCGAAACTGCTTTAATTTCTCTTTTACAGCCACCCCAAATTTTTGTTCTTCATCAATTATTAAGAGTCCTAAATCTTTAAACTTTACGTCTTTGCTTACAAGCTTATGCGTTCCAATAATAATATCAACTTTTCCAATTTTTAAGGCGTCTAGTGTATCTTTAACTTGCTTGGTTGTTTTGAAACGATTGATGTAATCTATCCTAACCGGGAAATCTTTTAGCCGCTCATTAAATGTCTTATAATGCTGCATTGCTAAAATGGTTGTAGGCACCAGAATAGCCACCTGTTTGCCATCTGTAGCGGCTTTAAAAGCGGCTCTAATCGCAATTTCGGTTTTCCCGAAGCCCACGTCGCCGCAAACCAAACGATCCATAGGATGAGGAGACTCCATATCTTTTTTTACATCTGCTGTTGCTTTTTCCTGGTCTGGCGTGTCTTCATAAATAAAAGAAGCTTCCAGTTCATTCTGCAAATAAGTATCCGGCGAAAAAGCCATTCCTTCCTGAGCTTTACGTACAGCATAAAGTTTAATCAGATCCCGGGCGATGTCTTTAACTTTTTTTTTTGTGGTTTTTTTGAGTTTATCCCAGGCCTCTGTCCCCAATTTGTTCATTTTAGGAATATGGCCATCTTTACCTGAGTATTTTGAGATCCTGTTAAGCGAGTTGATGTTGACATAGAGTAAATCATTATCGGCATAGATCAGCCTGATCATTTCCTGTGTTTTATCATTTACTACAACTTTCTCTAGGCCTCCGTATTTACCTATCCCATGGTCAATATGGGTGATGTAATCTCCAGGCTTAAGATCTCTTAATTCTTTTAAAGTAATCGCCTGGGATTTTGCGTAACCTCTTTTTAACTTGTATTTATAGTATCTATCAAAAATCTGATGATCGGTATAGCAAGCAATATGCTGCGTAAAATCTATAAAACCTTCCCGTATAGAAATATTAATCGGAGTAAACTTTAGATCTTTATCTAAATCTTCTAAAATAGCAAATAACCTTTCCTGCTGTTTCACAGAATCTGTAAGAATAAAGTTCTCGACCTTGTGTTTCTCGTTCTCTTTTAAATTATGAATAAGGAGGCTAAAATCTTTATTAAAGGAAGGTTGCGGCTTTGTTTCAAAAGCTATTGTAGTTGTTGCCGGGTAAAAAAACTGTTTTCCAAACTCAATGATCGGGAAATCGCTGAGCTGATCAGCTAGCATTTTATCATCAGAAAAAGAAAACTTAGGATCTAACCATTCTGGGTTTGTTTGTTTATCTGTTGAAGAAAGTGCTTTCCAGAGTTCGGTGGCTTTTTTGTAACCACTCCTTATGATGTCTAATGTGAATTGTACATCCTTAAACCAGATCAATGAATCCGCATCAATAAATTCTAATAAAGAAATGTTGCTCTCGGTTAAGAATTTAGACTGGACATTAGGAACTATGGTAACCGATTTTACCTGTTCTACAGAAAGCTGGTTTTCTATCTCAAACGTTCTTATAGATTCTATATGGTCTCCAAAAAATTCTATACGGTAGGGTAACTCATGCGAGAAAGAAAATATATCAACTATCCCCCCCCGGATAGAAAACTGCCCGGGTTCGTATACAAAATCAGTTCTTTCAAAATCATATTCTATTAAAAACTCATTAATGAAGTCAATACTCAGCTTATTATTAATAAGAATTTCCAGTGTGTTTTTCTCTAAAGAATTCCTGTCTATCACCTTTTCAGCAAGGGCTTCAGGGTAGGTTACAATCAAGTTTCCATATTCTGAAGCGTGATTTAACTCGTTCAAAACCTCTGCTCTGAGCAAAACATTCGCAGAATCAGTTTGAGTAAAATCAAAAGATTTACGGTATGAAGACGGAAAAATAAGTATGTTTTTTTCGGTTAAGTTCTCTAAATCGGCCTGGAAGTAATTAGCTTCTTCTCTATCCGGTAGTATAAAAACCATGTTCCTATGGGTAAGAAAATAGGTTGCCGCAACAACAAAAGCGTCTTGAGAACCAATCAAGCCCTTCAAATGGGTTCTTGATTTTCTGTTACTCACAGCCTTGGATAGTTGTTCTACCCGGCTGTCTTCTTTATACTTGTTTAAAATATCTTTAATATCCACATCAACTATTCTTAATACAAATATAGCCAAAGCATTATAAATAAGTAATGGCACCAAATTAGCTGAATCTTCGCGTTGCCTTTATTGCTTAATTAATTTTGATGGTTATGAAAATGAAAAACGCAATCCTTTCCGGATTAATCATTGGTGTAGTTTCGGTGCTATGGATTTTTGTGATGCATTTGAATGGTTATACTCCAGAAACAATTGGCCAGGAGAAGAATGGCTGGTTAGAATATACTTCTATTCTGGTGCCGTTTATAGGTTTGTATTTTGGAATTAAGGGTTACCGAACATTGAATGGCGGAAGTCTCACTTTTTTTGAGGGGGTTTTCGAAGGGTTTAAAATAATGGCCATTGGTGGATTAATTGCAGGTGCTTTCAGCTGTCTGTATTTTGCCTTTATTGATCAGGGATTTAACTATGATTATATGGAGCGTGTTTTTGGAGCAATTATTCTGGGTTTATTGTTTACTTTAGGACATTCTCTATTGTTAATGACCACGCCAAAAGAACTATAATTGATCTTAAATTTAAATAAATTCTCTGTTGAGCTGATCTTCTTTTCAGGAGCTTTAATTGGTTTATTCTTTTTAGACAGTTCAGCGTCTCACCATTCACTTTGTCCGTTAGCGGCAATGGGAGTAGAATTTTGTCCTGGTTGTGGTATTGGAAGATCAATTCATCACTTTATGCGAGGCAATTTTAAAGAATCACTAGAAATGCACCCATTAGGTTTTTTTGCTGTTGGTGTAATAATTATCAGAATTTTTACTCTAACTAGAAAAACATTTAATTGTAATCCTAAAAGAGAAAAGTCATGAATGAAAATTTCCTTTATCAACTTTCTAATGTTACCACAGAAGAAATGATCTTTATTAAAGAAATTACAAAAGATCTAAACGATGAACAAAGAAGAAATTTCTCCATGATTTATAGTAGCAAAAGAAGAGATCCTCAACATATTCTGCTATTTACCATTCTTGGTTTCTTAGGAATTGCAGGTATACAACGTTTCGTAACGAACCAAATGGGCATGGGAATCCTGTACTTTTTTACAGCTGGTTTGTGTTTTATCGGAACAATAGTAGATTTGATGAATTATAGAAGCCTTGCTAACGAATATAACTACAAAATGGCCATGGAAAGCCGACATCTCATTAGCATGTAAATTAAGATAAATGAAGATAATAGAACTTACCTCTTTTTTAGAAAATATAGCTCCCCTGGCTTATCAGGAATCTTATGATAATTCGGGATTAATTGTAGGTAATCAAGATACAGAAATTAATAAAGCCTTAATAAGCCTGGATTGTACAGAAGAAATAATAGACGAAGCCATTAAAGAAAATTGTGACATTGTGATCTCTCACCATCCAATAGTATTTAAAGGTTTAAAAAAATTTAACGGAAAAAACTATGTTGAAAGAGCCGTCATAAAAGCCATAAAAAATGACATCGCTTTGTACGCTATTCATACTAATCTTGATCATGTTAATACCGGCGTAAATAAAAAAATCTGCGACAAGCTTGGATTAATTAATACACAAATCCTTGCTCCAAAAGAATCTCTTTTAAAAAAGATTGTAGTTTTTGTACCCTTATCTCATAAAGAAGAAGTTAAGAATGCGTTGTTCTCTGGTGGTGCAGGCAAGATTGGAAACTATTCCGAATGCAGCTTCGAAACTTCAGGCAATGGAAATTATAAACCTAACGAGCAGGCAAAACCTTTTTTAGGCGAAAAAAATACACGGCATACAGAGGCTGAGGCTAGAATAGAAGCTATATTTAGCACAGATAAAGAACATAAAGTTATTAAAGCAGTGTTAGCGGCTCATCCATACGAAGAGGTCGCTTATGACATCATTTCACTTGATAATACCAGCACCTATACAGGAGCTGGGATGACCGGCGAGTTAACAAATGAAGTTTTAGAAGCCGATTTCCTAAGAACTTTAAAAAATACTATGAATGCTGCGGTAATAAGGCATACTCAATTCCTTAACAAACCCGTTAAAAAGGTTGCCGTTTGTGGTGGTTCCGGAAGCTTTTTACTACAAAATGCCATTAGAGCTGGCGCGGATGTTTTTATAACAGCAGATTTTAAATACCATGACTTTTTTGATGCCGATAAAAAAATAGTAATTGCCGATATCGGACATTTTGAAAGTGAGCAATTTACACAGGAATTACTATATGAAATAATTCAAAATAAATTTCCTAACTTTGCACTCCGTTTAACTGTACAGAATACAAACCCAATAAAATATTTGTCCTAATGGAACAAACCGTAGAACAAAAGCTAGAAGCTTTATACGAACTGCAAACAATACACACCAAGATTGATAAAATTCGCCAAACAAGAGGCGAGTTACCAATGGAGGTTGCTGATTTAGAAGATGAAGTAGCAGGTTTAGAAACACGTATCCAAAAAATTAAATCTGAATTAGATGATTTAGAGGATACAATTGTAAATCGTAAAAACATGATTAAAGAATCTCAGGCTTTAATCAAGAAATATGAGACACAACAAAACAATGTGAAAAATAACCGTGAATTTGATGCTCTTGCAAAAGAGATGGAAATTCAGGGTTTGGAAATCCAGGTTTGTGAGAAAAAGATCAGAGAACATGAATATGAGATTGCAACAAAATCTGATATCTATGAAAAAGCACTTCAAAATATAGAAGAGCGTAAAAAAGATCTTGAAGCTAAAAAAACTGAGCTGGCTAATATTACTTCCGAAACTCAAAAAGAAGAAGAAATCTTACTAAGTGAAGCAGAAAAAGCTAACGATAAAATCGATGAGCGTTTATTATTTGCTTACAATCGTTTAAGATCTAATTTTAAAAATGGTTTAGCCGTAGTAACAATCGAAAGAGATTCTTGCTCAGGTTGCTTTAACAAAATACCACCTCAGCGTCAGTCTGATATCCGTCAGCGTAAGAAAATTATCGTTTGCGAGCATTGCGGACGTATTTTAATTGACGAAACTATGTCCGAGGAAATTAAAAACGAGATTTAGTTCTTATAATGTTGGAATAAGAGGATGTCCAAAAAGGCATCCTCTTTTTGTTATAGACCAAAAGTGGGAACTTTTGGATTTTGATAACCAACGGGACTATTTTGTCATTTTAAGCACTATCGCTCCTGGATTCTATTAATTACTGGTGTATATCGATGCTCCGAGTGGTTAATGGAGTTTTTTAAGCAGCTTTTGCTGCCATTTTTCTTAAGTTATGTGCTATTGCTGCCAGTCCGAAGTCGACATTGACTTTAGGGAGGGTGCGCAACCTGAATCGGTTGAACCGGTTATTACTTTTTAGTTGACCAAATACCGCTTCTGGTTCTATTGCCCTGTTTTTTCTGAGTCTAATGCCTTCTTCACTCAACAACTTTTGTTTGGCTTTCTGTTTATATGACCTTAAGGTATGATTGATTTCGATCTTTCGGTCTTCATCGCCTTTGTAACACATCTCCCTGAGCGGACAACCTGCGCAGCTTTCTGTTTTATAGTAGCTCACCTTAGAGCTATAGCCCAGATCCGAGACACGCTCAGCTTCCCCTATTTTGATCATACGCTTGCCTGCTGGACAAATAAAGTAATCCCCCTGAGCATCGTAAGGCAGGTTTGATGCGTGATATACATTCTTTTTGAAGCTGCGTTTTTGTTCCTTATGGAAGTAATTGTATTTGACAAAAGCCTCAATGTCATTATCCTCCATCCACTTGTAGTTCTGCTCGCTTCCATAGCCGGAGTCTGCTACTACTTTCTTTGATTGTTTGTTATAATGGGCTTCGAACTGCTCCAGGTGATGGGACAAAGTGGCCGTGTCCCCGGCACGCTGATGAATGGAAAAGTTAGTAATGAACTGGTTCTCGGTGCTGATCTGGGTATTATAAGCCGGTTTAAGCTGTCCGTTTTTCATATGGTCTTCCTTCATCCGCATGAAAGTGGCATCCTGATCAGTCTTGCTGTAGCTATTGCGTGTACCTAAAGTTTCCAACTGTTCCTCGTATTTCTGAAGTCGGGGAAGCGCATCTTTTTTGAGATCCTTAACCGCTTTTTGCTGCTGCTTGTTCAGCTCGGCCAACCGAGCGTTCAGTTCGTCTATTCTGTTCTTAAGATCTGCTGAACTTATAGGGGTATTCTGTTTTACAGGCGAGGGAAGTTCAGCTTTATCCTGCTTTATAGAACTATCTATATCACCAAGTACCCTGGTTATTTTCTCTTCCAGCTTTGCTTTATTCTTCTCTGCAGAGCCTTTCCATACAAAGGTATATCGGTTTGAGGCCGCTTCCAGCTTGGTGCCGTCCACATATTGGATATCAAGACTGACATAGCCCATATCTGCCATCAAACGAACCAGCTCGGCAAAAAGATGTTGGATCTTATCCTTTAGTCGTTTGCCACGAAAATCATTAATGGTACGGAAATCAGGTGTACTGCTGCCTGAAAGCCACATGAAGTGGATATTCTCCTGCAAGGCTTGGGCCATTTTACGACACGAGTAGATATTGCAGAAATAACTGTAAAAAAGCACCTTGATCAACATCCTTGGATGAAAGCTGCTGGTGCCACCACCTTTGTATTCCGAAAGAATGTCATCGATATTCAAAGAATCAACAACCTGGTTCACAATGCGAACAGGATGGTCTGATGGAATCCTATCCCCTATATTTGAGGGAAAAAGCACAACCTGCTGGGAGGTTAACGCCTTAAAATGTACATTTGATCTTGTTTTCATTAGCACCGTTAATTTACGAAATAACGGAGAAACAAAAAAGGGTGTCCTACCTTTTTGGACACCCTCTTTCTTGTTTTTAAGAGGAAATTTTACTCTATATTTTTACCTTTCATTGCTGTTGAAATGGCATGATCCATTAAACGTTCGGCAAACGGGCGGGTATATTCATTTAAAGTATCAATACTCCCGAGAATTTTGTCTTTATCTTCTAATTTCAAGCTTTCTTTTAAAGCCTCAATCAATTTTTGAGTTTCAGCAATCTCCTCCTGATTTAAATAAGCACTATTTTTTGTAATGAATCTTTCGGCGGTATATACCATTTGCTCGCCTTCTGTACGGGCTTCAATCACCATACGTTGG
>JAZQRF010000184.1:0-31592 GCA_045629485.1 Pelobium sp.
TTGATGTTTTTAGAGGGCTTATTATGATATTACTTGCTGCTAAAAGCTGTCAAGTAGTAGCGGCACTTAAAAAGCTAGACTCCAATAACAACTTTGAGGTAATACTTCAACAGTTTTCTCATGCCAAATGGGTTGGATTTACCTTTTGGGATCTGGTACAACCCGGATTTATGTTTATGGCAGGTGCAGCATTATTTATATCCTGTAACAGGAGGTTTGAAAATGGTGTTACCTGGGGGCAAAATTTTAAGAGTATTCTTTCTAGGAGTTTAAAGCTATTTATATGTGGTACAGCTTTACATTGTGTATACGCTGGCGAATTAGTTTGGGAACTATGGAATGTATTAACCCAATTAGCTATAACTACCATAATTGCTTATTTAATTATCAATAAATCCTACAGCTGGCAAATAGGTTTCACATTTTTCTTATTATTAATTACAGAAGCAATGTACAGGTTTATTAATGTACCTGGTTTTGATCATGCCTTCGTACAGGGTGAAAATTTTGGTAGCTACGCAGATCTATTAATGATGGGGAAAATAAATCCTGGCGGTTGGGTTGCAATTAACTTTATTCCAACAGCTGCACATACCATTTGGGGGGTGCTGGCAGGAAAACTTTTAATTTCTGCATTAGACAATAGTAAAAAATTGACCTATTTAATAGTGGCGGGATTAGTACTATTAGTTAGTGGTTATTTAATTCATTTTCTAAATATCACACCAATTATAAAACGTATAAGCACAAGCTCATTCGTATTGGTTTCTGGAGGCTGGAGTTTATTAATTATGGCCTTGCTGTTTTGGATAAATGATATTAAAAAGCAAGCTAAATATGCATGGATAATTACAGTAGTGGGAATGAATGCCATTTTTATTTATCTCTTCTTTGAGACAATTGGCAATCAGTGGTTTAATGGAGTGGTTTTAATATTTGTAGGAGGATTTTTAAATCTTTTACAAGTAAGTCCAGGTATTATAGCAATTACCGCTGCTTTAGTTACATTATTTGCTGAATGGTACTTATGTTATTGGCTATATAAAAGAAAAATATTTTTTAAACTTTAATAGCTACGTCACAATAGCATGAAACGCTGTCTGAATATTTTTGCTTTACTTTTTTCAATCGTACTTCTATCTTTTACATTCGAAAAGGTAGATAATTCTATAGGGAAAAAGGAAACCTTAGAATATTTCAGGCAAAACATTTATTTGTTTCACCAGGAGACTACTACCTTGTTAAGATCTATACAACAAATAGATGCGAAAGATTCTATTACCATTAAAAATGCTTTAGACGCATTAAAAAACACAAGATTAGCCTTTAAAAGAATAGAGTTTTTTACAGAGTATTTTTTCAAGACTGAAACCAGCATTTTTAACTCCGCTCCAAAAGTTGAAGTTGAAGAGCCAACGTTAGAATATGTAGAACCCATGGGTTTGCAGCAAATAGAGGCATTATTAACCGAAGATAATGCAGCTTATCATAAAGATTCTTTATACCAGTATGCCCAAGCTCTTCATGAGTCTGTAAGAGATTTACCTGCTTTATTATATAATTTCGAATTGAATGATGAGCAAATTTTAGAGAGTATTAGGATAGAACTCATTCGAATGCTTACGCTATCCATCACAGGTTATGATGCTCCTGTTTTAAAAACAGGAATTGCTGAAACCTTAGTAGCAATAGAATCCATCCAGGAAATTTTACAACCCTATATCCGAAAAGGTGGAACCGCTGGGGTTGGGCTGAAACATCATCTTCATGCTTGTGAAATATATCTTAAGAAAAACCAGGATTTTGATTCTTTTAACAGAATGGAGTTTATCATTAATTATGGTTTTCCAATTCAAAAAGAGTTAGGGATCCTGATAAAAGATTTAAACCTGGAATTGAATTCTACAAAGTATTTAAAATACAATGAGAACCTGTTTAGCAGACATGCCATTAAAAAGTTAGACACCAATTTAAATTTAGCTAATTTAGATCAACGAGTTCTTTTAGGAAAAAAATTATTTTTTGATAAAAATCTGTCGGGCAACTTATCCGTAAGTTGTGCAACCTGCCATCAGCCACAAAACTATTTTAACGATAATCTTTCCCGGAGTGCTTCATTAAATAAAAATGAGATTTTAAAAAGAAATACTCCGAGTCTTCTTTACGCTGGTTGGCAGCATACTCTTTTCTGGGAAGGGAGAGCTAAGAATCTTCAGGAGCAAATTAAAGATGTGGTGTTTAATCCATCAGAAATGAATGGTAGCCATCAAATGCTGTATGAAAACGTGATTGAGTCTGCTAAATACGCAAAGCTTTTACAATCAGCATTTCCAGACAGGCATTTAAAACAAATGGGAATTGATGAAATCTCCATGGCTATTTCTGCTTTTGTACAGGATTTAAATCCTATGAATTCTGCATTTGATAAATATGTAGCAGGAGATAAAAATGCGATGACTACAAATCAAATTAACGGATTCAATTTGTTTATGGGAAAGGCACAATGTGGAACCTGCCATTTTCCTCCTTATTTTAATTCTTTACTACCACCATTATATGAGATCTCGGAAGTTGAGGTTCTAGGGACTTTAAAGACTGACGATTTTAGAAAAATAGAAGCAGACCCTGATCAAGGACGTTACGATGTTTTTAAGGTTCCATACTATTTGCAAGCTTTTAAAACTCCAACAGTTAGAAATGCTCAAAAAACAGCTCCTTATATGCATAACGGAGCCTTTAATTCTTTAGAAAGTGTACTGGAATTCTATAATTTAGGTGGCGCTGCAGGTATGGGGTTACCCATTAAACATCAAACATTGTCATCATCACCTTTAAATCTTTCTAAGAAGGAGATTAATGATGTAATTCAATTTATCAATTCTTTAACAGACACAATTACTTACCCTAATTAATATTTATTATGACAATTTTTAGAAGTACCATCTTCCTAACCTTGATAATTGGATGGTTTACATTTTCAGGAAATAAATTAACCTCTACTTCTTCTTCAATAAAGGAAGAAAACATGACACTTATTAGAGGGCCTTATTTGCAGGTAGGAAGTCCTACTGGTATGACAATTAGGTGGAGAACGATGGTTAATGAAAGAAGTCGGGTTAAATATGGACTTACACCAGATAATTTAAATATGTCTGTTGATGATTCAACTTTAACATTCGAGCATATTATAAGAGTTGAAGGGTTAAAGCCTTCGACTAAATATTATTATAGCATAGGTACTTTTAATGATGTTTTGCAAGGAGATTCGACTAATTATTTTCACACCTTGCCAGAAATTGGTAAAGAAGGGAAATATAGAATTGCGGCTCTTGGAGATTGTGGGATGAACAATTTGAATCAAAGACAAGTAAGAGACGAATTGTTAAAGTATATTGGAAAAGATGATTTAACAGCCTGGATATTGTTAGGAGATAATGCTTACCAATGGGGTACGGATGCACAATATCAATCTAAATTTTTTAATATCTATAAGGACAGATTACTTAAAAATTATCCCTTATTCCCAAGTCCAGGTAATCATGATTACAGAGATATGCCAAATGCATCAGCCGAAGATCTTAATAAAGTAGCTTATTTTCAAAATTTCTCTATGCCTACTAAGGGCGAATCGGGCGGCGAACCATCTTTAAATCAAGGTTATTATTCTTTCGATGTCGGAAACGTTCACTTCTTATCTTTAGATTCTTATGGTAAGGACAAGAATAATAAACGCTTTTATAGTAGCGGGCAGCCTGAACAAGTGGAGTGGGTTAAAAGGGATTTAAAGGCAAATAAAAATAAAAAATGGATAGTTGCTTATTGGCATCACCCTCCATATACTATGGGATCTCATGATTCTGATAGTGAAGGCGATTTAGTGAAAATCAGAGAAAACTTCATCAATATATTAGAAGATAATGGGGTTGATTTAATTATTTGCGGACATAGCCATGTGTATGAAAGGTCGAAACTAATGTATGGACATTATGGAATGGAAGCTGATTTTGATGAGAGAATCCATAATGTTAGCCATTCAACAGCTTTATATGATGGAAGTAAGAATTCTGCCCCTTATATGAAAACTACAGAAAATAAGAAGGGTACTGTATATATTGTAAGTGGATCTGCTGGAGCCTTAGGAGGGCAAAAAGAGAAATATCCTCACAATGCCATGTATTACTCTAATAACGAAGTTGGCGGATCTTTAATGTTAGAGGTAGAGGGTGACCAGTTAGATGTCAAATGGATCTGTTCTGATGGTCAAATCAGAGATAAATTTACTATGTTGAAAAATGTAAGTAAAAAAGATGAGAAAATCTTATTGAAGGATATTGTTATTAAAAAATAGAACTAAGGGCTTATTTTATTTTAAGACCATATTTAGTAAATCATTCAGAGCTTTAATTGGTTTAATTATAATAGTATAGAGGCTTGGTAGCAATATCAAGCCTTTTTTTTGTTATAGGACAGGTTTTAGTTTATTCATGATTTGTTCGTGATTTCTTCGGGACATGTTCGCAAAAGGGGAGGATTTGCGAAGGATACTAAAATGATGAGCGGAGCGTAATACTACCGTTAGCGAAGCAAAGGCGAACCAAAGCCCAGGATTTACGGACTTTTGCGGAGTTTAACGGACTTTTACGGACTTTTGCAGAGTTATTAATTTGGAAGGTTTTCTTTGTTGATAAAAGTATTTAAATTTATAAATAAATTTTAACTTTTGAAAATATCTAACAAAAAACAATACAAGCTTTCTGAAGCTAGTAAAAAGACTAAAACTGAATATGGAGAAGTAAATACAGTAACCTCTTTAATATATAACAGATTTAAGCAGGTTATGGATTTGTATTGGGATAGAAATAAGTTACAGAAATTACGCTCTCTAATATTAAAGGTGATAAGGAGTGGACCAGAAGAAATGGTGGGAAGTAGAAAGTTGTGGGATGGTGATGTGAAAATGTTTGAAGGATTTCAACTTAATACTAAGGCTACTGCTAGTAATTTATTTAAAAATACTTTTGTAATGCATTTAGGCAGGGGTGGTCATTTAAAGGTTGCCATTCCAAAATTCAACTATGCTCATGCCTTTGAAAAGGCTCATCCAAAAGCAACTTTTGCCATGATAAAATTTTTTGTTTTTAGTTTTGATTTGGAGAATAACACGTCAAAAGGTAAGAGCATTATTTTATTACATCAAAAACATAAGGTGGATCTTCAAGAAGATTTTGAGGTTGATATCATATTAGAAAATAATCATTTAAATCTAATTGTCTATAAAGTTTCGTTCTTAAGAGATCCAAATGATTATGAGTCGTTGGACAGGCAATTTATAGGAGCAACTGTTTTAAAAGCAATTTATATTAAAGACGGGGCAGAAGTGGTTTATGTGCCAGAAGAAAAAGTGCAAGAGCCATTAAAACCACCGTCTTTACCAGGGGAATGGGAGGATTTAAAATGACGAGTTAGTTAATCTTTGTGATTTAAAAATGGATTGGTTAAGTTGATATTAACATCAATGAGGGGGTTAGGAAATCAATATTTTAATTTTAATATAAATGTTGATTAAACTGGGAAATTGCGATATTGCAGTATAAATACATATTAATGGTTGATTATAAATTACTGCCAGATGATGATTTGTTTAAGTTGCTAAAACTTGACAATGAATTAGCTTATGCCGAAATTTATAATAGGTATAAGGTGCTTTTATACAGACATGCTACAAAGCATCTGAAAAATCAGGAAGAAGCAAAAGATATTATTCATGATCTATTTTCCAATATATGGCAAAACCGAGAATCTTTAAATATTGAGGGAAGTTTAGCTGCGTATCTTTATCAATCTGTAAGAAATAGGGTGATTAATTTTCAGCTTAAAAATAAAAGAGCTGATAACTATATAAATTCTTTCCAGCACTTTTTAGAAACCTTTAATCAAGCTGATACCGACCATTTGGTTAGAGAAAACATGCTTAAAGAGATGATAGAATATGAAATCTCCTCTTTACCAGAAAAAATGCGTGTGGTTTTTGAAATGAGCAGAAAACAAGGATTGTCTCATAAAGAAATAGCAGAAAAATTAAATATAACAGAACAAAGTGTAAGAAGTCATGTAAAAGGAGCTTTAAAAAGACTGCGTTATCGTATAGGATTAATGGTTCTAACCATGATTTTTAGCAGTTTTTATAAAAAACATAATTTTAATTACCCCCCAACCCCAATTTTAATTGTCTCTCTCTTTAAATAAACTAAAAGAAGAGAAAAGTATTGAAAAATCAGCAAGCAAATGCTAAAGATATCTTGTCTAAATATTTGAAAGGGCAATGTACCGAAGAGGAGAAGGTATGGGTAGAGAAATGGTATAAAGACAAATTAGACGAGTCTTTTTTAATTGACAATACAATTGAAGAACAACATCTTGATGAGGTTTGGAATTCGCTAAAAAATGATTTAAAGAGAGATAAAATTATCCCGTTAAGAAGAATTGCTGGTATAGCAGCTTCTTTAGTTTTTATTTTAGGAATGGCTTTTTATTTTAATGGAGAACAATCTTTTATCAATCAAGAAATTGTTTTTAATAAAGAAATTAAAATACCTGCAGGCCGTAACCAAGCTTTATTAACATTAACTAATGGAAAACAGGTTTATCTAGATAGTATATCTGTTGGTAGTACTGTTTCTGAAAATGGTATAATAATCACAAAAATGGATGATGGTACTTTAACTTATAAAGTTGACCATAGTTATATGACAGAAGGTAAAGAAGGTTATAATACCATATCTACCCCACGTGGTGGACAATATAAAGTGATTTTACCTGATAACTCTATTGTATGGCTTAATGCGGTATCGTCTATTAAGTTTCCAATTACTTTTTCTGGCAAAACCCGTTTAGTAGAACTGGAAGGAGAAGGCTATTTTGAAGTTGCTCATAATAAAGCAAAACCATTTATAGTGTCTTCTTTTAATCAGCAAACTATTGTTAAAGGGACAAAGTTTAATATCACCTCATACGCGGACGAAGATAAAATGACTACTACTTTGGTAGAAGGTGCTGTTGTGGTGAAAACCGAAAATACAGTAGTTAAAGAAACTCTTTTAAATCCTAACGAACAGCTTATTGTTAATGAAAATTTTGTTACAAAAATAAAAGTTGATGCTACTGAGGCTATAGCATGGAAAGATGGAAAGTTTGTTTTTAATAATACACCATTAAAAGTAATTATGCATCAGCTATCTAGGTGGTATGATGTAGACGTTGAGTATTTAGACAATATTGAAAAAATAACATTTACAGGATCTATTTCTCGGTTTGATGACATGCAAGATGTATTGCGGAAAATTTCGCTTACAGAAAGTGTGAAATTTGAAACGAGAGGAAGGAGGGTAATGGTTAAACACTAGACTAAGAAAATATAGTGTTTCTATTAAATAAAACCGAATTCTGGTTGCAACAGAATCCGGCTTAATAGTAGGAGCATTAGCTAATTATAATTAAGATATCAATAATCGTAAACCCCTAATCTGTTCAAAGATATGAATTTTTATTATCATGTTGCTGGATGGCTATCGTCCATTCCACCAGTAGCATTAAGAAGAATCTTTATGAGGATACAACTTGTATTAATATTTCTTTTCGTACTGATTTTACAATTACAGGCCTACGAGTTAAAAGCTCAGCGGTTAATATTAAATGCCAAGCAAACGTCTTTAGGCGAAGTACTAAAGCAATTTAAAGCACTGACATCTTATGATTTTTTGTACAATCCAGAATTGGTAGAAAAGCATGGCCTGCCAGTTACTATTGACAAGAAAAACATGGGGGTTGAGGAAGCGTTAGGCAAGATTTTTCAGAACCAGCCTAATTTATCTTATGTAATAGACCAAAAAACTGTTGTTATTAGGCCTAAGAAAGAAGCATCCGAAACAATACCCTCTTATCTTGCCAAACAAATTGTAGAAGTTAAAGGGAAAGTTACAGATGATAAAGGAGAACCTTTACCAGGTGCGGCTGTAAGTATTAAAGGTACAACTATAGGTGTAGTAACAGATGTAAACGGAGATTATACTTTAAAAGCTGCTAATCCGCAAGCTGTACTTGTAATATCTTATACAGGTTTTACTACACAAGAAATTCAGCTTAACGGAAGAACACAAGTTACAGTTGTTTTAAAAGAAGATACACAAACACTTAAAGAGTTAGTAGTAGTTGGTTATGGCACTCAGAAAAAAGTGAATGTTACAGGTTCTGTAGAAACGGTTTCGAGTAAGATGCTTGAGAATAGACCTGCAACTGATGTTTCAAATCTTTTAACTGGGCAGGTTCCGGGTTTAACGGTAATACAAAACTCTGGTCAGCCGGGTAGAGATCAAGGTACAATAAGAATTAGAGGTATTGGAACATTAGGGTCTGGTAATGACCCGCTAATAATTGTAGACGGTGTAGAATCTACTATGTTTAATGTAGATCCTAATGATATAGATAATGTTTCTGTTTTAAAGGATGCATCTGCATCTGCTATTTATGGTGTAAGGGCGGCTAATGGTGTAATTATAATTACTACGAAAAGAGGTCAGGCTGGTAAGACCAATATCACATATAATGGCTATACAGGTTTTCAGCAGGCTACACGTTTGCCAAAATTTTTAAATTCTTCAGATTACGCTACTTTATTAAATGAAGCTTTAATTAATGATGGTGGTACAGCCAGATATACGGCAGAAGAGATAGAGAAATTTGCTAATGGCTCTGATCCTATAAATTATCCTAATTC
This sequence comes from Pelobium sp., assembly GCA_045629485.1. Lineage (GTDB taxonomy): Bacteria > Bacteroidota > Bacteroidia > Sphingobacteriales > Sphingobacteriaceae > Pseudopedobacter. The sequence continues at coordinate 8,774 of JAZQRF010000184.1, forward strand.
TGATTGGGTTGATGGCTTATTCTCTGAGTCTGGATTTCAACAAAATCATCATTTAGGCTTGAGAGGTGGTACAGAAACTTCAAAATATGCTTTGTCATTTGGATATTTAGATAGAGAAGGATTAATACCCAATACTTCTAGTGATAGGTATGCTTTAAGGGCAAATTTTGATCAGGATTTTTCAAAGAAATTTAAAATTGGTTTAAACTTATCGGGTACTCGTATGGAGACAAATGACCCTGCAAGTTCGGTATTTGATTTAGTTCACCGGGCATACCGCGAACCTCCGGTTGTACCCATACAGTATGCACCGGGAATTTGGGGTGCTTATATGAACGAGCATAACTCTATAGCGCAAGCAAGAGAAGGTGGTTACAGAAAAGAGATAAACAATAAGTTTATTTCTACTTTAACTGGACAATATGAAATTACAAAAGGCTTAAAGTTGAGAGGAGTTGCAGGGGTTACGAACCAATGGACAAATGTAAATACTCAGGCTAAGACTCTTAATTTATATAATGCTTATGATGATGTCTTACAAACTTATCCTATAGCCAGAAGTTTTAGAAGTTCTTTTAGTGCAGATAGATCAGAAACATTAGAATTAAACTTTCAGTCTTTTTTAGATTATGAGCGCACATTTAATTCTGTTCATAATTTAAAAGTATTGCTTGGTTATAACCAGATAAGTACTAAAACCAACTGGATTGGAGCAAGCATATTTGATTTAATTAGTAATGATTTAGATCAGCTAGACGCAGGTAATGCAGATACAGAAACTAATTACGGTTCGGCAACCGATTATTCTTTAAGATCTTATTTTACTCGTTTAAACTATAATTTTAAAGAGAAATATCTATTAGAATTTAATCTAAGATATGATGGTACGTCAAGATTTCCGGCAACAAATAGATGGGGTTGGTTCCCTTCTTTCTCTGCAGGTTGGAAAATATCTGAAGAAAGTTTCTTCCCAGAAATTAGTTGGTTAGACAATTTTAAATTCAGAGGGTCTTGGGGTCAGTTAGGTAATCAAGAGATTGGTAACTACGGTTTCATTTCTACTTATGTACCAGGGGTGAATTATTCTTTTAATGGTCAACTGGTTCCGGGTATAGCACAAAAAGGAACTATACCAGGCACATCATTATTTAATAAAAATATTAGGTGGGAAACTACTACAATTACTAACGCCGCATTTGACGCAGAATTTTTTAAAGGAAAACTATCTTTAACAGGAGAGTATTTTATTAGAAATACGAATGATATTTTACTGCCAATGGATCAGCCATTTATACTAGGAGTATTCGGCAATCCGACTGTAAATGCAGGAGCAGTTTCTAATAAAGGTTTTGAATTTGTTGCTCGTCATCACAACAGAATTGGGGATTTTAATTACTTCATTAATGGTAATTTCTCGTATGTAAAAAATGAGATTACTGATTTAGGAGGAAGTGATGGGCCAGGAAGATCAATTGGAGATCCTATACAGAATATCTACGGTTATGAAGCAGCAGGTTTGTTTAAAAGTCAAGAAGACGTTTATAATTATCCATCACAAGCAGTGCTAGGAAGTGCAGCACCTGGCGATATTAGATACGAAGACCTTAATGGCGATTATTTAATTGATGCCAACGATAGAAGATCTTTAGGTAGTTATTTTCCTAAAATTAACTATGGTATGCAAATGGGAGTTGGTTACAAAAACTTTGATGCTTCTATTGCAGCACAGGGTGTAGGAGAGGTCTATGGTTTATTGTCTGGCCAGGCAACACATCCGTTTGTAAACGGAGCAAAGGCTTTAAATATGCATTTAGATAGATGGACACCAGATAATCTTAATGCTAGCTACCCAAGACTTTCTTTAGCTACCGCATCAAGAAATACAGTACCTAATTCTTTCTTTTTACAGAATGCTAGCTACCTAAGAATAAGAAATATTCAGGTAGGGTATTCTTTACCAAAAGGAGTTTTAAGTCAACTTAAGTTAGAAAGATTAAGAATTTACTTTAGCGCAGATAATCCTTTCTTAATTACATCATTTAAAGGTTTTGACCCAGAAGCACCAATGGGAGAGGGCAATTATTACCCTCAGGTAATAACTATAACAGGCGGACTTAACATAACTTTTTAACAATTAAGCAGATATAAAAATGAAAAGAATCTATATAATAATATGGGGATTGATTTTTCCTTTTCTGGTTTCTTGTAATAAAGATTTTCTAGAAGTTTCCCCTAGATCTGAATTAAGCGACGAGTCTTTTTTTAGAAATCAGGAAGATGCAGAGCAAGCTTTAACAGCATTATACAATACATTTTTAATTGAAGATAAGTTATTGATATGGAATGTGTTAGCGTATAATACTTGGTCTGATGATATGGTGAATGTATGGCGTGGATCTGATTACAATACGCATGCAGCAGGTACTTATGCCGCAGATAGTTGGTTTATTTATGATATGTGGGATCGTTGCTATACCTACATCCGGAGAACAAATGTGTTTCTAACCAATATCAATAAAGTTGATATGCCCGATGCTACCAGAAAAAGATTTATAGCAGAGGCGAAATTTATAAGAGCATATTACTACCATAATTTAGTAATGCTTTTTGGTGGAGTGCCAATTATTGATAAGCCATTATCTTTAAATGAGCTTAAAATACCAAGAGACAACAGAAATGAAGTTATTGATTTTATAATTACTGATTTAAATTCTTACCCGTATTTAGCTGATAACCCTACACAAAAAGGTAGAGTTAGTAAAGGGGCTGCTTTGGCACTAAAATCAAGAATCTTACTTTACGAATACAGATTTGAAGAGGCAGCCGATGCTGCGCAACAAGTTATGGAGTTAGGTCTATATGATTTGTTTAGAGCAAACGGAACACAGAGTTATTTAACCTTACACAATTTGGGTAATGAAAATAATAATGAGGTAATTTTTGATATTCAATTTATAGAGAATATTCTAGGTGGACCTCATCAATTATGGTTAAATCTACCATCTTTAGCAGGTTGGGGAGCGTCTAATCCGTTACAATCGATAGTAGATGCTTTTGAAGACAATCAGGGTAAATCTATAGATGAATCTACAATTTATGATGCTAATAATCCTTATTTAAATCGTGATCCACGTTTAGACATGGCTGTTATAAGACATGGTAGTTCGGTTACAGATTATTTAGGGAATACAAAGACAGTCTCTACACTTACTGCTGGTGCAGATAATGCTGGATTATCTGGTTTTTACGTAAGAAAGAATGCTGATCCGGCATCTTTTGTTCCTACATTAATATCAGGTTTAAACCATATTCTTATAAGATACGCAGAGGTTTTATTGAATTATGCAGAGGCAAAAAATGAATTTTCTGGGCCAGATAATACAGTTTATGATGCTGTAAACTCGATACGTAATAGAGTTGGTATGCCAGACTTGCCTGCTAATCTTAATAAGCAACAAATGAGAGAGCGTATTCGTCAAGAAAGAAGAGTAGAATTATGTTTTGAAGGATTAAGAACCTGGGATATTAAACGATGGGGAATAGCGCCAGCAGTTATGAACGGGCCAATCTATGGAGCACTTAATCCGTTTACCAATCAGAATATATTAATAGAGAGCAGAAATTTTGATCCTGCAAAGAATTATTTATTCCCAATCCCTCAAAGAGAGAGAGATTTAATAGGGGGTGATATTTTACTTCAGAATCCAGGATACGGTAATCCTGTATTTAGAGACGATACCTGGCCTAAACCAGAAGTTTTTCAATAATCATAGAGTATGAAAAGTAATTATAAAATTAAGAATTACATGAAAGCAATATTATTGGCAGTTATCATGATATACGGCAACGCAATGCTGTCTGCATGTAAAAAAGATAATGCTGAATCACGACAAGAATTACCAGGTAAAGCTTTTTATGTGGCAGAAAATGGTGATGACACTAATAACGGTACTATTGAAGAACCCTTTAAAACTATAAACTATGCATTAAGTCAAGCCTTGGCTGGAGACAGCGTAATATTAAGAGGCGGTACTTATATAGAAAAAGTAAAGTTTCCTAAATCTGGTGTATTAAACAGATACATTACCTTAAAAGCATTTGAAGGAGAAACTCCAATTGTTAGTGGTGAGGGGCTAGGTGTATATGGTAGTGAAGGATTAATTACTTTAAGTTCTGTGAGTTGGATTGTGGTAGAAGGATTAGAAGTAACTGGTTTTAAAACCACAGCAGGTTCTGCTATTCCTGATGGAATTTTGGTTAATGGAGCATCTAGCAACATTATTATTCGTAAGAACAGAGTACATCACATTGAACATAACGGAGACCCTTTAACCGGAAGACAGGCGCATGCAATACATGTTATTGGTAATGCAACAAGCCCAATTATGAAGGTTACAGTAGAAGAAAATATCATTCATGATACCAATACTGGTACAAGCGAGAATTTAACTATTAATGGTTATGTGATGGATTTTGTGATAAGAAAAAACAAGATTTATAACTGCGAGAATATTGGGATATGTGTGGCCGGCGGATACGCAGGTAACCCTAATAAGGCGTTCAATTTTGCTCGTAATGGTGTAGTTGCTGATAATGAAATCTGGAATATCGACGGCACAACAGGCCCGGTTCCGGCTTTTAGTCAATATCATGGGGCAATTGGTATTTATATAGATGGTGCAAAAAACATAATTATCGAAAGAAATAAAGTATACGATAGCGATAGAGGGATTGGAATAGTGAGTGAAAACGACGAATTCCCAACAGAGGGTTGTATTGTTAGAAATAACTTTGTATATAACTGCTGGTTAGTAGGGATTTATTTAGGTGGGTATGAGAATTATACAGGTGGTGGTACCAGAGGCTGTTATGTAGTAAATAATACGCTTTACAATAATAGTAGAGTTTTAGGTCCCGGAGATTTAATTGAAGGAGAGATTAGGCTTACTATAGGGTGTTTTAATAATGTTATTAAAAATAATATTATCTACGCCAGAGCAGATAAGGGCGTATTTATAAACAAACAAAATGCAGGCGGTGAAAATAATATTATTGGCAACAATATGTATTATACTACTGGTTCTATTACTAATTGGAAATGGGACGGCATTTCTTATAACAACTTTAACGACTGGAAAGCAGGAAGCGGAGATACTAATTCTTTGTTTGGTATAGACCCGCTGTTTGTTAATGCTTCTAATTACGATTTAAGTCTGCAAAATTCTTCGCAGGCTATTGGTGCCGGACAAATAAATAATGAAGAAGGTACATCAGATTTTTTTGGAAATCCAAGAGTTAAAAATGGTTTGATATCTATTGGTGCACACGAAGTGAATCAATAACAAGAATTATGAATTATGGTAACAAGTATTAAAAGCATAAAAGTAATTTTAAAGACTGCATTATGTCTCTTATTCTTAACTTCTGGCTGTAACGAAAAAGAAGTAGAGATAATAGATGGTAATATGAGTTATATTCATGACTCATCTCAGCCCGTTATTTTCGATTCATTTACTCCTTTAGAAGGATCACGTGATACCGAAATAGTTATATATGGAAATAACTTTAGCAGTAATTCGCGAGAAGTTAATGTAACTGTAAATAATGTAAAAGCTACAGTACATGAGGCATATAAAGATAAATTAGTTATTACAGTACCTAACAAAGCCGGATCGGGAAAAATTAAAATAAGTATTGCTGATAGGGAGGTTGAAAGCATAGTCGACTTTAGTTATATAACCGGGACAAAATTTGTGAGAACTTTTGCAGGATCTGGAACTGCAGGTTACAAGGATGGGTCATCTTCTGAAGCTCAATTTAATTTCAGTATTAGAGGAGCAGGTATTGTAACAGATAGTGAAGGAAATGTTTTTGTCGCCGATGTAGGTAACCACTCGATTAGAAAAATTACACCAAGTGGTATTGTTAGCACATTTGCAGGAAATGGTACATCTGGTAGTGCAAACGGAACAGGAAATAATGCAAGATTTTACCATCCATATGGTTTAGCTATAGATGCGGATGATAATTTGTATGTAGGAGATACTTGGAATTGGCAGGTTAGAAAAATTACTCCAGCAGGAGAAGTATCTCTTTTTGCAGGTGGTATGCCAGACCCTTCTGGTATTACTGTAAATAAAAGAAACGGCGATGTATTTGTAATTTCTTATGATAAAGGATTTATTACTCAGCTTTCCTCATCAGGTGAAACTTTACGTCAAATTAATGTAACTGGTACTTCTACTATGTTGGGCGATATAGAGGTAGACAGTGAAGGAAATCTTTACATTGTAGATAACGTAAATTGTAATATTGAAAAATTAGCAGTTGATACTTGGCAAAGAACTAGAATTGCAGGAAACGGCGTTTATGGTTTTAGAAATGGGCCAGGTAACCAAGCGCAATTTGCAGGACCTTGGGGTATTGGTATAGATGTGAATGATAACCTATACATTGGAGGTACTGGTGATAATGCTGATAACACTAGTCCAGATCATAGTGTGAGACATATTACAAAAAATACATGGGAAGTTTCTAGTTTGGCTGGTGCAGGTAAGGGTTTTGTTAACGGGACACTTTCATTAGCAAGATTTAGTTCTCCAGCCGATGTTGCGGTAGATAAAGACGGAATAGTTTATATTCTAGATAGAAATAATCACAGAATTAGAAAAATAGCATCAGAGTAATTAGTAAAAGTGAACTGCTTTGTTTCTAAAAAAGTGGTATAAAGCAGTTCACTTTACAGTTAATTGGATACTTAAGACAATCTAATCAAATCATAAATTTTTGAGTTAAAAGCTAGATAATGAGAATATCAATTTTTTTGATACTGGTTTTGTTATGTACATATAATTCGTATGCACAAGACAAAAAAGCCATACAACAACTTATAGAAAGAGTACTTCCTAATCATTATAGTCAAATAGAACTGCGTCATTCTAATAAGAAGAGTGATAAAGATTGGTATGAAATTGAAACTAAGAACGGTAAAGTAGTATTAAAAGCAAATAATAATATTGGTTTTGCCGTAGCGCTTAATCATTACCTAAGAAACTATTCAAATACCAGTTTCTCTTGGACAGGTATACTAGAACCATCCACTTTTACTAAAGTATCAAATAAAGTTAACGGATCTACATCATACGATTATAGACTATATCTTAATTATTGCACCTTTAACTATACCATGTCTTTTTGGGATTGGGAAAGGTGGGAGAAAGAGATTGATTGGATGGCATTGCGTGGAATAAACATGCCTCTAGCAATGGTTGGACAAGAAGCAGTATGGCAAAATACGCTTAAAAGATTAAATTATACTGATGCAGAGATTAAGGAATTTATAGCTGGTCCGGCTTATAGTGCCTGGTGGCTAATGGGGAATTTAGAAGGCTGGGGTGGGCCAGTTCCTCAGACTTGGATTGATGGACAGGCCGAGCTACAAAAGAAGATTGTTGAACGAATGAAGTCTTTAGGAATGAAGCCTGTAATGCAAGGTTTTTACGGGATGGTTCCTAATTCTTTAATAAAAAAATATCCATCAGCAAAAATGCATGATCCTGGTCTTTGGTTAGGCTTTAAGCGTCCGGCTATGTTAATGCCTACCGACCCACTTTTCGATAAAATATCTAGAATTTATTATGAAGAACAAGAAAAGCTTTACGGAAAAACTAATTATTACCAAGGAGACCCTTTTCACGAGGGAGGAACTTCTGAGGGGGTAGATTTAGTTAGTGCCGGAGAAGCTATATATAAGTCAATGGTCAGCTTTAATCCAAATGCTATATGGGTTTTGCAAGCATGGCAAGATAACCCTAAAGCAGCATTGTTGAAAAATGTACCCAAAGGGAGGGCTATAGTAACAGATCTAAATGCTGAAGCTAGGCCGCAATGGGGTGGGCATACTAAACATTTATGGAATAGGCCTAATGGTTATGAGGGGCATGATTGGATTTGGAGTATTATTCCAAATTTTGGAGGGAGAACCGGAATGACAGGCAGATTGGATAGTATGAATATTGATGTTAACCACGCGATTAATCATCCTATTGGAAAAGCAAGCATGAAGGGTATAGGTGCAGCTCCAGAAGCAATTGGCCAGGATGAAATTCTTTACGATTTACTATATGATTTGGCCTGGACTAAAGATAAGCTAAATCTTGATGACTGGTTAAAAACATACGTAAAAAGTAGATATGGCCAACAAGATTTGGTTATGGAAGAAGCTGGGCAAAGGCTAAGAACTACAGTATATAATTCTTCTTATGGTTTAAAGGATCCTCCATCGGAAACTATATTTTGTGCCAGACCAGAATGGAATAAAACAAGTTCATCTGCATGGGGAGAGTGGAGATTAGATTACGATAGAAAAGATTTAGAATCTATTTGGAAGTTGGCTATGGGAGCGATACCTAATCTGCAGTATTCATCAAATTTCCAATACGATATGGTAAATATTACCAGACAAGTATTAGCGAATTATGGGCGTATTATTTATCATGATATGCAAAAAGCTTATGAGGAAAAGAATATATCCTTACTTGAGCAAAAGGGAAATCAGTTTCTAGAATTAATAAAAGACCAGGATAGATTATTATCATCTAGAGAAGAATTTATGCTTGGCCCATGGATAGAAGCTGCAAAGAAAAAAGGTAGCACACCGCAAGAAAAGAAATTGTATGAATTTAATGCTAGAACATTAGTAACTACTTGGACACATGAGTTAAATGAAGTAAATGATTATTCGTGTAGAGAATGGTCTGGTTTGTTAGAGGATTATTATTTGGTACGATGGGATACATTTATAAACAATAGCCTTAAAAAGCTTAAAAATGAAAACGTAGTTGAGCCAGATTACTTTGATTTTGAAAAGAAATGGGCAAATGCAACTAACACTTATCCTACAAAACCCACAGAAAAATCAATAGACATAGTGAAAGAACTTTTTATCAAATACGATGCAGTGATTAACAAATAAATTAATCGTAACAAACTTCAGAATAAAATTGTAACTAAAAAATAATATAGAGTAACTTAAAATAAGAATAGTATGAGGATTTTTACTAAAACTTTAGGACTAATATTAACAGGATTTATTGGTCTAACTGCTAAGGCAGATGATATTGTTGTTGATGGAATTTTTAATGATTGGACAAATGTACCGGTTTTAAGAACTAACAGTTCTTTTGGAATGACTCCAGCAGGGGGGGTACAAAATATTGAATTTTTAAAAACAACTGTAAGCGATACACATATTTACTTTTACTTAGAGGGTAATGCTGGATTTACGCTAGCAGATGATGAAACTTTTTATCTTTTGTTTAATACTGATAAAAATTCTGGAACTGGTTATACAACCGGAGCCTATGGTTCATCGGGTATAGATGTTGCTTATATAGGTAATAGAATAGAAGGCGATATTTACAAATTTACAGGAGGTACAAATAATACCGCTTGGTCTTGGGCTAAGCAAGAGGGAACTTCTTTTTCTTCAACAGTAAAATTCTCTAGTGTTGTTGATTTAGGTAACGGGAGAAATGGATTTGAATTTTCTGTAGTAAGAAGAATATTTGGCAATGAACAAGAAAATGTAGGGTTTAGCTTTTATCCAGCAGCAGATTGGAAAGCTATGCCACAAGCATGGGGTGGATTGTCTTTAGTGGAGATAGCAACACCGCCTGTTATTGAAGCTGTAGTTATTGATGGGGATTTTGCAGACTGGCAATCTATACTAGTGAATCGTACCAATTCTAATTTCGGGAATACTCCGGAAGCAGGTGTTCAAAACATAGAGTTAATTAAAACTTTTGTTACCAACACACATGTATATTTTTATTTAGAAGGTAATTCTGGATTCACTTTAGCAGAAGATGAACAATTTAATCTGTTTTTTAATACAGATAAAAATGCTTCAACAGGGTTAATAAGTAGTGCTTATTCTTCATCGGGGTTTGATGTTGCCTATTTCGGTAATAAAAATGTTGGTGATTTTTATACTTACAATAATAGCGGTGGTAATTGGTCAATTATGCCTAGTACTTCTTATGCGTCAACGGTTAAGTTTTCTAACATTAAAGATTTAGGTAATGGTCGAAAAGCTATAGAGTTTTCTGTAAATAGAATTGTTTTAGGAGAAAGACAAAATGATATAGGTTTTAGTTTTTATCCAGCTGCAGATTGGAAAGCTATGCCACAGGCTTGGAATGGGGAAGTTCTAGTGAATATTGAAACTCCGGACTTTACCTTGCCGGTAAGTTTAACATCTTTTAAAGGAATTCAAAGAGGAAGTGAAGTAGAACTAAATTGGGTAACAGCAAGTGAAAAAAATAATTCACATTTCGAGTTGTTTAAATCAATTGATGGCGTAATATTTAATAAGATTGCTACTATTTCTGGAAAAGTTAATTCTAATAATCAAAGTCAATATTATAGCGTAGATCGTAATCCTTCACAAGGTGCTAACTATTATAAATTGAGACAAGTAGATCTGGATGGTAAATATGAAGAGTTTAATCCCATTATCATCAATGTTAGATTAAATAATAATAAAAAAGATTTACAGGTTTTCTTAAAATCCGGGTCTGGAGAAATAACCATCTACTCTGAAAAAGCAGTATCATCTCAATATCAATTGACAGACATGAGTGGTAAGAGAATATTTGCAGGAAAATTGAACTTAAATAAAGGACATCAATCTATTGGTTTGCCATTTTCTATAACTTCAGGGATTTATGTCATTGCTGTTAGTGCTGAAGGGAATACCATTGCAGAGAAAATAGTGGTAAAGTAGATTTCTTTAATTAAAGAAATTAAGTCATTTAGCAGGTTTTATTAGATAATAAAGAAATGAAGATAGCTCACAAATTTATAAAGAAAATATGTTGGTCATTGACGAGCTTTTTGGTATTTATACTTTTCTCTTGTACAGAAGAAATCCTCGAGCCTAATGTTGCCAGATTATCTATTACGGATTATTATGTTTCAACGAGTGGAAGTGATTCTTTTGCTGGAACCGAAGCACAGCCATTTAGGACTATTAATTATGCATTATCAATTGCCGGTCCGGGATCTACAATTTTTGTTAGAGAAGGTATTTACGTTGAAAAGATAAATTTCTATAATTCTGGTATATCAGGATCACCCATAACTCTCAAATCCTATCCTAGTGAAAAGGCAATTATAAGTGGTAATGGATTATCAGTTACAGGACATGAGGCTTTATTAACACTTTCATCGATTTCCTGGATTAATATTGAAGATTTAGAAATATGTGATTTAAAAACTACCAGTGGTGGGAATATGGTAGATGGGATCTTAATAAAAGGAACGTCATCTAACATTACTATTAAAAATTGTAATATTCATAATATAGAAAATAACGCTTCACCATCAGTTGGTAGAGAAGGTCATGCTATTCATGTTATTGGTAATGCTACATTACCAATAACTTCAATATCAATCGAAAGCAATATAATTCACGATAACAATACTGGGACAAGTGAAAATGTAACAATTAATGGTTATGTATCTAATTTTGTTATTTCAGGAAATCATATATATAATGGGGAGAATATAGCAATCTGTATAGCCGGAGGGTATTTAGGAAATTCAAATCCATTATATAATTATGCTAGAAATGGCGTAGTTAAGGAGAATGATATATGGAATATTGATGGAAGAACGGGACCTGTTCCTACGCTTCAATCTGTAGCTGGGACAATAGCTATTTATGTAGATGGAGCAAGAGATATTATAATAGAAAAGAATAGAGTTAGGGATAGCGATAGAGCTATTGGACTTGTAAGCGAGAATAATGATTATCCAACGCAAAATTGTATTGTCAGAAATAATTTTATTTTTAGTAATAGAGCAGAAGGTATCTTATTAGGTGGATATTCAGGATATACTAGCGGTGGAACACAAGGCTGTATTATAACAAATAACACTCTGTATGAAAATGCTACCGAATTGGGGTATTACGGAGAAGAGGTTGGCGAAATTAGACTTAATGCAAATTGTAGTTATAATGAAATACATAACAATATTATTTATGCTAGATCAGATAGAGGGTTATTTATTAGAAAAAATGATGCAACAGGGATCTATAATGGTATAAATTATAATTTATATTACACTACAGGGAGCGCAACTAAATGGTTGTGGAATGGTGTTGTAAGCAATACATTTGCAATTTGGAAAGGTAGTTCTGGTGGAGACTCTAATAGTTTTTTTCAAAATCCTCAATTTTTAAGTTTATCTCCACTCAGTTTACATTTAGGAGTTAGTTCACCAGCAATTGATGCTGGTTATGATGGGCATGGTACTTCAGCAGGATTATTTGATATTGATAATCAATCAAGATATAATGGAAGAATTGATATTGGAGCCGATGAATTTTATTAGCCTTTCTATCGTATAGAATATTTTAAGAGTTACAAAGAGTAGTTCAATATCTTAATAAATGAATTTAAATTTATATGAACCGTAGAAATTTTATAAAAAGCAGTACCCTAACCACTGCAGGTCTAACCATTTTGCCTACAGGCTTATTATTTTCAAAAGATAAACCCATTGTAAGATTAGGTTATATAGGCGTAGGCTTAAGAGGGCGTACCCACATAGAAGAAGGGTTAAAACGAAGCGATGTAGAGATAGTAGCGATCTGCGACACACAAGGAAGTTCTTTAAAACTATGTAGAGAACAATTTGTAAAGTATAAAAAGAAACTACCTAAAGAGTATACCGGCGGAGTAGAGGCTTATAAGAAAATGATAGAGCGTAAAGACCTTGACGGTATCATTATCTCTACTCCTTGGGAATTCCACCGTGACCAAGCAGTAGATTCAATGCGAGCAGGAAAATATGTAGGCTGCGAAGTACTTGCAGGCTTAACCGTACAAGACCATTGGGATATAGTAAACGTATCAGAAGAAACTGGAATGCCTTACATGACCTTAGAGAATGTATGCTACAGGCGAGATGTAATGGCAGCGCTTAATATGGTAAGACAAGGCGTGTTTGGCGAATTGGTACACCTAGAAGGAGGTTACGAACATGACCTTAGAGAAGTATTGTTTAACGATGGGAAACACTTTTATGGCCATGGCGTAGAATTTGGACAAGAGAAATCAATAGGCGAAGCACAATGGCGTACCCAATACAATATAGATTTAAATGCAGATATCTACCCAACGCATGGTTTAGGCCCGTTAATGCAGTATGTTGATATTAACAGAGGAAATAGATTAACCAATATGGTATCTTTCTCATCTAAAGCGAGAGGCTTGGCAGATTATGTAAACAAGAAATCACCAGGCCATCCGAACTCAAAAATAGATTACAAGAACGGAGACATAGTTAAAACGTTAATCAACTGTGCCAACGGAGAAACTTTAACCATAACACATGATACCCATTTGCCACGCCCATATGCAATAGGTTTTAGAGTACAAGGAACCAATGGCTTATGGATGGATGTAGCGAAGTCGGTACATATAGAAGGCGTAAGTAAACCACACGAATGGGACCCTGCAGAAGATTGGTTTAAGAAATACGACCATCCATTGTGGAAGCGCTATTCCAAGGAAGCAGAAGGAGCAGGGCATGGAGGAATGGATTGGTTTGTGTTTAATGCCTTTGTACAAGCGATAAAACAGAAGAGACAAACGCCAATAGATGTATATGACTCGGTAACGATGAGTGTGATCTTACCATTATCAGCCAAATCATTAGCAGAGGGTAATTCGTCACAAGATATCCCAGACTTTACCAGAGGGAAGTGGCAAACAAGAAAGAATACTTTTGCCCTGGATGATTCGGGGTTTTAATAATCTCTCAAAAGGATAAAGTCTAATCCAGATACAATAGTGTCTGGATTTTTTTATTTAAAAAAGTAAAGTGTGTGCGCAAACATTAAATATTTTAATATATTTGTTTATACACTTAATATCCACATGTTTAATAAGCTTAGTATTCCAAAATGCCCGCAGGCACAGTCTTTAGAACAAGTTTCTAATTATTTAGATTCCATAGAAAAGAATGATATTAACTATTCTCCGTGGGATTATAAATTTGACGGTGAAGTAAGTTTTAGTACATGTTATAATTCTGATACACTTTACATCAAATTTTTTGTACAAGAAAAGGATGTAACAGCCAAATATATTAACTCTAATGATCCGGTATATAAAGATTCTTGTGTAGAGTTTTTTATTTCCCTTGGTGATGATGCTCATTATTACAATTTCGAATTTAATAGTAAAGGAACTTGCCTGGCTCAATATGGATTGTCTAAAACCGAAAGAGAGTTTTTACCAGTTGACGTAATTAAAAGTATTAAATCAATTTCCACCTTTAAAAGTACAAATGCTGATGGTTTAGTAGAGTGGGAGCTAATTGTTGGTATTCCTAAAGAGGCATTTGCTTATCATCAAATTACTGATTTTTCTGGTAAGAAGTCAAAGGTGAATCTTTATAAATGTGGTGATGATCTGCCAAAGCCACATTATTTATGTTGGAATTTAATTATTTCTTCAGAACCAAATTTTCATTTACCAGAATTCTTTGGAGAGGCAATTTTTCAAAACTAATTAAACCTTAAAAATATATGTCAACATCTCAAACTTTATCTATGCCAAAAGAAAATAAAGGGATTAATCCTGTTATTATTATTGGTATATTATTCTTTGTATTTGGATTTGTAACCTGGTTAAACGGTACGCTTATTCCATTTTTACAACTCGCTTGTGAATTAAATACCTCACAAGCTTTAATGGTTACTTTTGCCTTTTATATGGCATATTTCTTTCTGTCAATTCCATCATCTTATATATTAAAGGTTACTGGATTTAAGAACGGAATGTCTCTTGGGTTATTTGTAATGGCAATAGGGGCATTAATATTTGTTCCGGCTGCTAACATGCGTACATTTCCACTTTTCTTAGTAGGACTATTTGTGCAAGGGATGGGACTAGCATTATTACAGACTGCTTCTAATCCTTATATAACTGTAGTTGGCCCTATAGAAAGTGCTGCGAAAAGAATCAGCATAATGGGAATTTGCAATAAAGTTGCAGGAGCCTTAAGTCCTTTAATTTTGAGCGCATTAGTTTTAGAAGGCGCACAAGCTATAGAAGATCAGGCAAAAGCCATGACTGATCCTTCACAAAGAGAAGTCTTATTAAACGAGTTAGCACAGAGGGTAATTTTACCTTATATCATTATCGCAGCCATCTTAATAATTTTGGCTTTATGGATTAGGTATTCCTCTTTACCGGAAATTAATACAGATGAAGACCATGTTGGAGAAGACGGAAATGTAGTTGCTCCAAAGTCGAGTGTTTTTAAATATAAGAATCTAAATTTAGGAGTAATATGTCTGTTCTTATATGTAGGTGTGGAAGTTATGGCCGGAGATGTAATAGGAACCTATGGTAAATCTTTGGGGATGAGTTTAGACCAGACTAAAATATTTACTTCTTACACTTTAGCATCAATGGTTGTTGGTTATATTATTGGAATTTTTACTATTCCTAAATATATCAAACAAGAAAAAGCTTTAATGTTGTCTGCAATAACAGGTGTCATTTTTACCATAGCAGCATATTCTACAACAGGATATACAAGCATTATGTTTATTGCCTTATTGGGATTTGCAAATTCGTTAATGTGGCCGGCAATTTTTCCTCTAGCTATTAAAGGTTTAGGAAAATATACTAAAATAGGTTCAGCTCTTTTAGTAATGGGTATTTCGGGAGGAGCTGTTATTCCGCAAATTTATGCTTTGATGGAAGAATCTGTTGGTACGCAACCCGCGTTATTATGGAGTATGATGCCGTGTTACCTGTATATTCTTTATTACGCAATATCTGGACATAAAACATCTTAATTTGCAGCTTGGCAGGTTATTTGATTTAAGTAAGTAGTATTTACCTATTATTTACTTAAATCAGAAAATCATGTCTAAAAGTCCAGTAGAAAAACTCAACGAGTTAAAAGAGGAAGAGTTAAGATTGAAACAACAGCAGCATGATGCTGGTGAACAGGAAATCAGAGATAATGACCAGGATCCAAATGTTGCCGATAGAGATACTTTTACTCAATCTCCTTCAGATAAATCCAGGAGTCATAAAGGACATATAGGTCCGGATAAAGAACCTGGCTTACTTGATTCAAACCCCTAAATAGGGGTTTTTGCTTTTTATAGGAATGTCTTTAATAAATTCCATACATTATCTGCTATAATTTTGTAGCCTTCTGCAGACGGATGTAGGCCGTCATTCAAATTTAAATGTCTTATTCCTGCCACTCCGTCTAATAGAAATGGCAAGAAATCCATTTGGTTATCTTCTGCAATTTTTCTGAAAACACCTCTAAATTCTAAAGCCATATTTCCTGCGATATATGCCGGTAATTCCATCCCCAGTAAAACTAATCTAACATTCGGATTCTTTTGTTTTACCTTGTTTATAATGGCTTGTAAATTTTTACGGGTATGGTTTGGGTTTATTCCTCTTAGTAAATCATTGGCACCTAATTCCAAAACAAATACATCAATGGGTTGGTTTAACAATAAATCTATACGATCTAAACCTCCTTTAGTAGTTTCACCGCTTATACCAGCATTAATTACTTTGTATCCAAAACAAGCTTCTCGTAGTTTTTTTTCTATTAAAGCCGGGAAGGATTCTAATGAGGGGTTAAATAAGCCATAGCCGGCGGTAAGACTATTGCCAAAGAAAAGGATATTTTTCATAATTAACTAACATTAGCCTATACAAACTTGTTTGCAAGTGAGTATAGACTTCTTCTTAGCCGAAAATTTAAGTGAGTGCCTATCCTGGTATTTCTTCTGTTTTCTTCTTACCAAATTTGCTATACAAAGCGCCAATAATTGGCGGAAGAGTAGTCGCTAAACTTATAATCAAAACCACAATACTGAAGTTTTCTTTAACTGCAGGAATGTTGCCAAACAAAAATCCAACAAATAAGAAGCTCACAATCCATAACAAGCCACCAGAAAGATTATAAAAAGTATACTGTTTGATGGGCATTTTAATTACACCCGACACGAAGGGGACGAATGTTCTTAATACCGGGAAAAACCTGCTAAAGATAACGGCTTTACCTCCATGTTTAGTAAAAAACACCTGGGTACTATGGTAATAGCTTAACTTTAAAAACTTGTTTTCTGGCTTAAATACTTTTGGCCCGAAATACTTACCCAGGCTATAATTAACCATATTCCCTAAAACAGCAGCTATAAATAGTAGCAAACCCATCAGGTAAATATCTAATCCAGTGCCTCCTGCTGCTATTAATGCACCGGTAGCAAAAAGCAAAGGGTCGCCCGGTAAAAAAGGAGTAACAACAAAACCAGTTTCAGCAAAAATGATCATAAAAAGGATAAAGTAAGTCCAAACTTTATAATCTATAATAATTTCGTTAAGGTGTTTATCTACATGTAGTAGAATATCTATCAAGTTTGTTAAAAATTCCACGTTTTATATTAAGTCGTAAAGTAGCTTAATCTAATTGTTATCGTATACTATTTAAAGAATAAGTATCGTAAAATTCAGTATTAATTGCTAGATAAATAGCTAATCAATTAAATTGTTACATCTAAACTTCTATAAAAATTCTGTTTGGTTAAGTGCGTAGTTAGTTATTTATCATTCTGATAAATGTAGAAAGTTTACTTTTAATCTCTCTTCTGTCTACTATAAAATCAAGGAAGCCATGTTCCAAAACGAACTCAGAAGTTTGGAAACCTTTAGGTAAGTCTTTTTTAATAGTTTCTTTAATCACTCGCGGACCAGCAAATCCTATTAAAGCACCTGGTTCGGCAATATTAATATCACCCAACATGGCATAAGAGGCAGTAACACCCCCTGTTGTAGGATCGGTCATTAAAGAAATATAAGGGATTTTTGCTTTACTTAATAAAGCCAGTTTTGCCGAAGTTTTAGCCATTTGCATTAATGAAAATGCAGCCTCCATCATTCTGGCACCTCCAGACTTTGAAATCATTAAGAATGGAATTTTATGTTTGATAGAATAATCTATAGATCGGGCTATTTTTTCTCCCACAACTGAACCCATAGAGCCACCAATAAAACTGAAATCCATACAGGCAATTACTAAATCCTGCCCGTCTATTTTACCATGTGCTGCTCTAATAGCGTCTTTTAAACCGGTTTTTTTATTACTTTCTATCAATCTTTCTTTATAAGATTTAGTGTCTACAAAAGATAACGGATCACCCGATGAAAGGTTAGAAAATAACTCTGCGAAAGCATTGTTATCGAAAAACACTTCGAAATACTCTTTAGAGCCTATTCTTAAATGATAATTACAATATTGACAAACGTATTTGTTTTCTACCTGTTCAGAATAATGTAAAGCTTTTTTACAGTTAGGACATTTATTCCAAACCCCATCCGGTGCTTCCTTTTTCTCGTCTGTAGAAGTTGATATTCCTTTTGTATTTCTTTTAAACCAAGCCATTTTCAAAAAAAGTGTGATTGCAAAGAAACAAAAAAATGATGAATAGTACAGAAGATAAGTTTTATCTCGCACTTATAATTTTGCTATCCTCCTGATGATTAGATAAATTTTTTATAACTTCGACGTCAAGAAAAATGTTGAAAAATGAGTTTAAAAGATTTTAAAGGAGTAATTACAGGAGAGCAGGTTCAGGAATTATTTGAAGTTGCTAAAAAACATCAGTTTGCATTGCCTGCAGTAAACGTTATAGGAACAAATTCTATTAACGCGGTTATGGAAACGGCAAAAGCAGTAAACTCTCCGGTAATAATTCAGTTATCAAACGGAGGTGCACAGTTTTATGCTGGTAAATCTTTGGATAATTCTAAATTACAGGCATGTATTTTAGGAGGCGTTTCTGCAGCACAACACGTTCATTTGTTAGCAGAACATTACGGAGTAGCAGTGATTTTGCATACCGACCATTGTTCTAAAAAGTTATTGCCATGGATAGACGGTTTGTTGGATGCTGGTGAGAAATTTTATGCAGAAAATGGAAAACCACTTTTCTCTTCTCATATGATCGATCTTTCTGAAGAGCCTATTGAAGAGAATATCGAAATATGTAAAACTTACCTTGAGCGTATGAGCAAAATAGGGATGACCTTAGAAATCGAGCTAGGGGTAACAGGCGGAGAAGAAGACGGTGTAGATAATTCTGATGTTGATTCTTCTAAATTATATACTCAGCCGGAAGAGGTATCGTATGCTTACGAAGAATTGAGTAAAGTAAGTCATAGATTTACCATTGCTGCTGCTTTTGGTAACGTACATGGTGTTTACAAACCAGGCAACGTTAAATTGCAACCGGTTATTTTAAATAACTCTCAGGAATTTGTAAAAGAGAAATTTAAATTAGATGCTGAAAAGCCAATTAACTTTGTGTTCCACGGTGGTTCCGGTTCTTCTCAGGAAGAAATAAGGGAAGCGCTATCTTATGGTGCTATTAAAATGAATATTGATACAGATATGCAATGGGCTTTCTGGGAAGGTATTTTAGAATTTTATAAAAGTAAAGAGGGATATTTACAAGCTCAAATTGGTAACCCTGATGGGGAAGATGTTCCTAATAAAAAATACTACGATCCAAGAGTTTGGTTAAGAAAAGGCGAAGAACAATTTGTTAAACGTTTAACTGCAGCATTTGAAGATCTAAATTGTATAGATGCAAATTCTAAACTGTAATTAGCATTACATTCTAAGAAGGGTAGAAGCAATTCTGCCCTTTTTTGTTTTAAATAATTTGGTTTTAAAACCTGTAAACTTTTCGGAATTTTGAGTTCCGTGAAAAAATTTGGAACCTGATAAATAAATATTGATTGCAAAGAATAATATGCCTGATGAAGAGTTTAATGGTAACCATATCAGAAATCATTGGTTTGGAGGAAGCATTTGCTGATACAGAGATCAAAGCGTATAGATAAACGATGTTCATAGAAAAAGTTTCGAATTAAATGATAGAAGTTCAAAAGGCACAATCGGCACAGGATTTAGAAAAGGTGTTCGAAATAAGGAGGCAGGTTTTTGTTATAGAGCAACATTGCCCGCCTGAACTTGAGTGGGAGAATGAAGAGGTTTCTACGCACTTCCTGGCAAAATACAATGATGTTGCAGCTGGTGCCTGCCGATGGAGAAAAACTGAATTAGGTTATAAGTTAGAGCGTTTTGCTGTGTTGAAAGAATATCGGGGAAATGGCGTAGCACAACAAATGATAAAAACAGTATTGCAGGATTTGCCTGAAAACGCTAAGTATGTTTATTTAAATGCTCAAATTGCAGCATTAGAACTGTATAAAAAATTTAACTTTATCCCTCAAGGAGAACAGTTTGAAGAAGCGGGAATACAGCATTATAAAATGGTTCAACAAAAGAAATAATATATAACCAATTCACTCATAAGAAATGATTAAGAGAAGAGATTTTTTAAGAAACACATCTTTAGCAGGTGTTATGGCCCTGGGAATTCCGGAAATAGTAAATGCGGCAATGCCTAAAACTTCTTCGGTTAAACTTCAAAAAGGCGATGTTATACTTTTTCAGGGAGACTCTATTACTGATTCGGGAAGAAAAAAAGACGATACCAAATATAACACTCCTGGAAATTTAGGAACAGGTTATCCTGTACATGCTGCTGCAGAAATGTTACTAGACCAGGCAGGTAAAGACCTTAAAATTTATAATAAAGGAATTAGTGGTAATAAAGTTTACCAACTAGCCGAGCGCTGGGAAAAAGACTGCCTGGAACTTAAGCCTACAGTTTTGAGTATTCTTATTGGTGTAAACGATTACTGGCACAAGCATAACGGTAAATACGATGGCACAGTAGAGGTTTACAGAAGAGATTTAAGAGCACTTCTGGAAAGAACAAGAAAAGCATTACCAGGAATTAAATTTATCATTGGCGAACCCTTTGCTGTTAAAGGTGTAAAAGCCGTAGATGACACCTGGTATCCGGAATTTGATACTTACCGCGTAGCAGCTAAAGAAATTGCAAAAGAGTTTAATGCGGTATTTATCCCTTATCAAAAAGTTTTTGATGAAGCAGAAAAAGCTGCGCCCGGTGTTTACTGGACAGTTGATGGTGTTCATCCATCCTTGGCTGGTGCAAAATTAATGGCCCAGGCATGGTTAAAAGCTATCAGAGGATAGTTTCTAAGAGGGTGTCTCAAAAGTAACATCCTCTTTTTTTGATACAATTTTTCATATCTCCTGTTGTTATTTCCTAAAACAGGTTCTATGGTGCGATAAATTGAAAAAGAACTTCAAAGAAGCCTTTTAAGCAGCTTTTTTTCTGATATTTTGTGCTATTGCCACTAACCCCCATTCAATTTCAACTTTCTTCTTACCCCGAAGCATAAATCGTTTAAAGCCATGGTTATGCTTGATGTTTCCAAAGACCGGTTCTACATCCACGCATCGCTTCTTCCGATGAGCCAGGCCTTGCTCGCTGATGAGTAGTTCATGCGCCTTATGTTTTAGCCTGTTCAGATTTACATTAATTTCTATAATCCTGTTGCCTTTAGATTTATGGCAAACTCCATTGAGCGGACAGGTAAGGCAATTCTTAGCCTGATATCTCCGATAGGTTTGTTCAAAGCCGGTACTGGTTTTTCGTTTACTGTCTCCGATGTAGTGCATGGCCTGGCCCATCGGACAAATGTAAGTGTCGGTTTCAGGGTTGTGAAATAATTTGTCGGCGCTAAAAGGATGCTTTTTGTTATGGGTCTCATGCTGCTCTTTATCAAACATTCCATACTTCACAAAGGCGGCTATCTCTCTTCCTTCCAGCAGGGTATAGTTCTCTTCCGAGCCATAACCGGCATCGGCGGTAATGGTTTTAGGGTCAGCCCCAAAGCTTTGCAGGTGCTGGTTCAGATGAGCTGTCAGCGTAGTGGTATCGGTAGGATTAGGATGAATGGTGTAATTAACGATAAATTGGTTAGAGGTTGATATCTGAACGTTGTAGCCCGGTTTTAGCTGACCGTTTTTCATGTGGTCCTCTTTCATCCGCATGAAGGTAGCGTCCGTGTCGGTTTTACTATAGCTGTTTCGTTCCCCTAAAACAGCTTCCTGAGCCTCATACTTTTCGATGTTTTTGGGGAAGTTTTTGGTGACATAGTTCAGTTTGGCCTTTACTTTTTTATCGATATCCTTTTTGTCTCCAAGGGCATCGTTAAGCTTGTTTACCGTATCCCGTACCTTTTCAGCATCAATGGTGGTGAAATCAGGAGGCTCAGGCAAGGTATCCTCGGCAGCCTTGACCGACTGGGCATATTGCCAGATCTGCTCCAGCTGCTTTTTCATCTTCTCTTTATTGGTCTGGATGGCTTTTTTCCAAACGAACGTATATTTATTAGCACTGGCCTCTATCTTGGTGCCGTCGGTGTAAAACTCTTCAATACTGAGCAGGCCTTCTTCGGCAAGCAGCTGAACTACTTCTTCAAACACCTTACGCAAAGCATCTTTTAACCTTTCTCCCCGGAAACGGTTGATGGTATGATGATCGGGATAGTTCATTGCCGTTAACCACATGAAGTAAACGCTTTCCCTGCAGGCGGCTTCTAACTTACGGGATGAATAAACATTGCTAACATACCCGTATACCAGAAGTTTAAGCAGCATTTGCGGATGGTAGCTGGATGTTCCCTTGGTCTGATAGGCTGAAATCAGGGGCTCTATGTTGATCTTATTTATCACCTCATTCACTACTCTAACGGGATGTCCGGCAGGAACTAAGTCTTCTAATGAGGGGGGAAGCATCATGATCTGATGCTGGTGG
>JAZQRF010000185.1:0-2782 GCA_045629485.1 Pelobium sp.
TAATATCACTCCCCAAACATTGGATATCAGGATGATAAAAGCCATGTGCAGGATCCATGAACTTGGCCCGTTTCCTAACTTACTTTCTCCCATTCCATAGAAAAAGAACTGCAAATACCAGGTGGTACCTGCCAGCGCACAAAGAACATAGTTTTTTAATAAAGGCGTGGTTTTGTTAGCATAATCGCCAAAAGTTTTATTACGGGCATTTAAGAACATGCACCAGATAAAATTGGTGGTTAGCCCACCCCAAAGTACGACTACATAAGTAACATTGTTCTGAAAAAGGAATTCTCCTTCTCCGGGATTTACCGCTTTCCATAGCTCATTTGCCTCTGAGGCCATTGGTTTACCTGCCTCCAGAGCGAAATTGAAACAGGCACTTAAAATACCTGATATAATGGCAACTACTATTCCTAAACTATAATTATAATCTTTATTTGCAGATGTTTCTGTTTGTTTACTTAACTCTCTCTCCTTTAAAACTCCTGCTCTTGCACATAAAATAATACCAATAATACAAACGGATAATCCCACAAGTACAGCATTACCCGAAGAAGTAGTAAAAAACATATCAATGGTTTCTTTTCCTTCAGTACCGCTAAAGTAGTAGTAAACAGATGGCATTAATGACCCGAAAACCATACTTAAACCCAGGATAATACTCCCTCCAAGAGCAACACCCAGATAGCGAACGCCTAAGCCATAAGTTAAGCCTCCAATTCCCCATAGTAAGCCAAATATGTAGGCATATTTTAAAGTTTCTCCGTCGGCACCTCTAATGATGTCCATGAAATTTGGAATAGTTATGTACGCTGCCAGTGGAGGTACAATGAACCACGAGAACAGGCCACCTACTATCCAAAACGTTTCCCAGGACCAGCCTTTAACTTTTTTATAAGGCACATAAAAACTACCGGAGGCGAATCCACCGATAAAATGAAATAAAACTCCTAAAATTGCTTGCATTTATTTTAAATTGGTGATGCTAAAATAATAGTACACGATAGATAAACTATCATGTACTGTCATGCATAAACCGATTTAAATTATAGAGAAGATCTCAGTGTGACGTGGAAAGGAACACTTAAATGCTCTGATGAACCGGACTTTATCATATCCGCCGTCATGTTGCCCATCAATTTAAAATCTGTTGAAATAGTTGTAATTCCGTTCAAAAGAAATTTCTTTAATGGTGTTTCATTGTATGATATTATCCCAACATCTTCTCCGGTTTTTAAACCTAAAACCAAAATATGCTCCAGTAAAAAAACCAAATCGTCTTCCATAAGGTTAATCAGAACCTCTCCTTTCTTAATCTCATCCACAGTGATTTTATTAATTACTTTATAAGAAAAGGCATACTGCTGGCAAAAGCGTTTAAAGCCTGTAAGAATCTCTTTTGGATAATAACTTTTGGCAGGAAATATAATTTTTAAAGTATGGTATTTACTTAATTTCTCTTTTAACTCTTCCAGTGCATGGTAAATATCCTTCTCAAAATCCTCATAAATAGCAGCATAATTACCATCAACACCAGCTATCTTCTTATCTAAAAGAATGAGTTTTTCTTTGGGTATGGTATTGATAATTTCATTAGCTGCATCCCCTCCCTCAACAAAATGAGGAATAATCACATAATGGGAATAATCATTTTTACGATTTTGGATAAGTTTTTTGAAGAGCGAAAAATCATTATTGTAAACATAGAAATCAATAAAAGTATCCTCTCCTAGCGCCTCAACCAGGGTATCGTAAATTATTTTCTTGTGACTTGACAGTTTATTGAATAGCAGAAAAATCCGGTTATTTTTCTTGAAATTTGTCTTTGATATATAGTATCCTTTACCCGGAACAGACACGATCGCCCCGATACTTTTCAAATACTTATACCCTTTTTCCGCAGTGTCTCTCGATATTTCTAAAACATAGCTCAGCTCATTTATGGAAGGCAGAATATCCTCCTTCTTTAATTTCCCACTTTCTATTGCAGAAACAATAGAATCACTCAGCTGCAAATATTTTGGCGTAGCAGAATATTCATCAATATGAACGAACTTAAAGAAATCGGCTGGTTTCATGTACTAGCAATTTAAAAGTTCAATATCCTGTTTTAAATTAAAGAATGAAACTATTTTTCCTGATTTAATCTCATGCATTAAATTCTATATTACTTCTTTTTAAATGTTTTTATACTAACAGGACCAATTAAACCTGAAGACATGGGTTTCCAGTGCTGCGCATCAAAGGGTTTATAATCAATATTCACGAAATTTATTTCATGATAGTTCCTCCATTCTATACCTTTCTGATCCATATATTTTATACGATTGGCCATCAGGTTCGCGACTTCAATCTTCAGTTCGTTCTTCCCTTTCTTCAGGTATTTACTTATTCTCAGCTCAAATGGAAAACTCCAGATCACGCCTAAATCCTGGCCATTTAACAAAACTCTTGCGCTTTCGCTTACTTTTCCCAATTCCATCAGGTATTCGGCATCAGCTCTAGGTTTAAACTTAAATGTGGTGGTATACACTCCGCTACCTGAAAAAATGCTTGCTTTTTCCTCACCTAAATCTGTCCAAGACTTTAATTCTTTTAGTTTTTGTGAGGAAGGAATCTCAGGTCCGCCTGTACTAAAGTCTAAATTCCAATCATTTTTTAATGTCAACTCAGAAATTTGCTCCTCGGGGTAGATCCATTTTTCGATATTATTGGCTGCCTGCTGAGTTTTCAGGATGAAACTTTCACCAGATTTGACCTGCACCTTCACTTTTGTGCC
>JAZQRF010000186.1:0-2742 GCA_045629485.1 Pelobium sp.
ATCAGCAATAGCTCCATCAGTAAGATTTATTTTGATGAAGAAACTTATAAAGACAAAGTTATTTTCACCAATCTGAATGCCGCTATGATGAAGTATCCGGCCTCAGTATAATTTAAAACAAAGCAACAATTCAGATCTTCCGAGTCTTAAAATTGCCTTTCATAGAAATAAGTATTATGTTGGCAAGATGAAGACTTATACACTTGCCATCGTAGGTTGCGGGAAGCTGGCTGCGATTGTTACAGAAGCTTTAAAAGCTAATTTGCTAACAGATTATGAACTGATAGCAACCTATTCCAGAACCTTTGAAAAAGCACAAAATATTGCCAATAAAATAAACAGTGGAGAAACAGGCTATTCCTGCACACCCTGCACTTCTATAGATCAACTTTTAGCACTTAAACCTGATTATATTATAGAAGCGGCATCTCCGGATTCTATGAGGGCATTGGCTTTACCCGCATTAAGAAACGGTTCGTCTATATCACTTTATCTATTGGGGCTTTGGCCGATCAAGATTTTTATGAAGAGGTAAAACAAGCTGCAAAAGAAAACAATACACGTGTACATTTGGTATCTGGTGCCATTGGAGGCTTTGACGTGATGCGTACCGCAGCTTTAATGGGTAATTGCAAAGCGACTTTTGATACCGAGAAAAGTCCGAATTCTTTAAGAAAATCTCCAGTTTATAATGAAATATTGGAAACTGAAAAAAGGAAAGTCTTCATGGGAAATGCAAAAGAAGCCATCGCTTTATTCCCAACCAGTGTAAATGTTGCAGTAGCAGCTTCTCTAGCCTCTGTCGGACCCGAGCAAATGAAGGTATCCGTAACCTCTACTCCTGGGTTTATTGGAGACAGACACCGCATAGAAGTCAAAAACGAACAAGTCCATGCGGTGGTTGATATCTATAGCGCAACAGCCCAAATAGCCGGCTGGAGCGTAGTAAATACTTTACAAAATATTACTTCGCCTATTGTTTTTTAAAATAGGTGGTTAAATTAGCCAGTACTTTTTCGCTCAGGCGGTCAAACGCCTGGCGGGTACGGCCAACCGAAACTTCCATACAGTTTACATTTGGATGCGTTAAATAACGCTCGTTGCCCAAAGCGATTAAGGTATCGCAGTAACATTCGTTATCTCTTTCTATCCATTTCGCAAAAGGTTCTGCATCCCATGCAGGAGAAAGACCGGTATTAAATAAAATTTTCCTATCGCCAAAAGCTTCAAATTCTTCTTCATGTAATAAAACCGTGTTCCGGTTTAAGCAGGTAATCACCACTTCACTTTCTTGTAATAATTGTTTTAAAGGTAAAAACTGATAGCCTTTCTCTTTAGCATCGGCTTTTTCTGAACGGGAGAAATACGAAATCTCTGCACCAAAAAACTTTAAAGCATCTGCAACCATACCGCCGGATTTACCCAAACCTACAATACCGGCTTTAATACCGGTTATTTCTCTTGGAACTCCGTCCCATGGCATTCTAGGGCTGCCATCATTTTTAGTACCGAAACCGTGTAAACATCTTACCAGCTCACTAATCACATACTCTACAACGCCTTCGTCTCCGTAATCCCTCACACCCAACACTTCTATACCCTGGGTGTTGGCATATAATATATCAACGTTCGCACTTTCAGGGGTATACAAAGAACAGCACATCCCTATGTATTTAACATTAGGACATTTTTCCAATGCTTCTTTTCCTAACCTTGATGTATAGCTAATCAGTACACCATCCGCATCACCAATCCGGGCAGCCATTTCTTCTACCGATTGGGGCATATCATCATACATCACTACTTCTTCTGCAAAGGTGTGCAACGCTTTTTCTGCCGATGGGATTAAATTTAAAGGTTCAACGGCTACTAATTTTTTAAACATTTTATGCTATTTTTATGATAACCCCCATGATACTGAAACTTTAGGAGTAAAACAAAAACTAGTAAACTCTTGAGCTTAATTATGGATTGTTTATGACTTTAGCAGATCAAATATCTAGATGCTGATAGTTTTTTTTTTACAAAAAGAAATAATCATTTCTTGTCATAGGTAAAGTGTATTGATTAGAAAAATCATCAAAATTGTATAAACCATGAAACACAAAAACAACTCTAAGGATGCTTTGATTCTTCAACCAGGAGAAGGCCGAAGTTATGACTGCGGAACAATGACCGCAGTATTCAAAGCAGATGAGAATGAAACAGATGAAAAATACAGCATTTCAGAATGGTGGCTCGAACCTCATTCTGGCGGACCTGGAGCACATCATCACGAAAACAATGACGAAGTATTTTACGTACTGGAAGGAACCACGTCATTTTTAGTTGATGACAAATGGATAGATGCCACAAAAGGAACTTTCCTGAGAATACCTGCTAAAACTACACACGATTTTGCAAACCGAACAAATGAGAAAACAGGCGTACTAAACTTTTTCATCCCGGGAGGTTTTGAACGAGACATGCCTGCAATTGTAAAATGGTTCGAAGAAAATCCTTAAAACATCATTATGAAAGATTATCAATACACCATCGAGTTTAACGCAGATGTTAACAACATATTTAATGCCTTAACCAGGGAAATCCCACTATGGTGGACAGAAATGTTCGAAGGTTCCTCTCAGCAGGTAAATGATGAATTTACCGTTCGATTTGGAGATAGCGTTTATAAAACGATGCAGGTATCAGAACTGGTTAGCCCAGTGAAAGTTGTGTGGTATGTTAAAGACTCTTTAATTG
>JAZQRF010000187.1:0-1599 GCA_045629485.1 Pelobium sp.
GCTTCAACTCTAAACCAATCTACATCGGCATAACCAGCATCATTAATTTTAGTTTCTCTGGTAGCATACAAGCCAAGAGTGGCCCCTATCCATTTACCTGGCTTAGCAATAAATGTATCTCCTACTGAAGTGTATTTCTTATCATCTAAACTATAAAACCAGTCACATTTACCGCCCTCAGTAACTTTTACCCGTAGGTATACATATTGATTTTTGGTTATAAGTACAATTGGAGATACCACTTCTTTTCCAGTAGTTAATCCCTTTTTACAAGTCCCAAAATATAAAGACTGACCCTGTTTTGTATTCTGTATATAGATATGACTATAATCTTCTCCCACTATAGCGAATCCGGCTTTTTCATTCTCGATTTTCTCATTACCGGTAAGCTTAATTTTTGCTGTTGCCATGAAATTATCTGCAGGAAACTTCTGAGTTAAGATATTAGGAACATTTAATAAGTTCTTAGCATCGTCAGGGATTT
The DNA here is from genome assembly GCA_045629485.1 of Pelobium sp. Taxonomy (GTDB): domain Bacteria; phylum Bacteroidota; class Bacteroidia; order Sphingobacteriales; family Sphingobacteriaceae; genus Pseudopedobacter. Next base: position 485 of record JAZQRF010000187.1, read on the forward strand.
GCTGTGTATATAATCTTAAAACACCATTGTGGCTTGGCATCAGCCAGGTTCCGTCTGGGTTTGCTTGCCATTGCCATTGTTTTCCTAATAAAGGGGTTTCAAATTCATCTGATTCCAGTGGATTTACAGCAGGATAAGTTTTGCCGATATTAGGTTTTTTATATTCCATTACCGGCTCTCCGGTTCCCTTTTTACCTTTTTCTATTCCAATCACCGGCCAGTCGTTCACCCATTTCATAGGCTGCAGGTGCACCACGCGGCCGTAGGCATCTTTATCCTGGAAATGTACAAACCAATCTTCGCCAGTCTGAGTATCTACCCAAGCCCCCTGATGCGGACCATTAACGGTAGTTTTGCCTTTTTCCATCACCACCTTGCGCTCGTACGGACCGTAGATATTTTTAGACCTGAGCACTAACTGCCATCCGGTTGATACTCCACCTGCAGGAGCAAACAAATAATAATAACCATTTCTTTTATGAACTTTTGGGCCTTCAATCGTGGGATCTAACTCATGTCCATCGTAAACAATTATTCCTCTATCCAAAACTTTATCGCCATCTTTATTTAATTTGGCAATAGCCAGCACACTTTTTAAGCCTGCCCTGCTGCCAGCATAGGCAAATGCCAAATAATTTTTACCGTCTTCATTCCAAAACGGACAAGGATCTATTAAACCTTTACCTTCAAAGACTAGAACAGGGTCGCTCCACTCTCCTTTTGGATCTGTGGTTTTCGTCATGTAAATTCCAAAATCAGGATCAGGATAGTAGATATAAAATTCATTATTATGGTAACGAATGGCAGGCGCCCAAACTCCATTTCCATGTTGCACTTTGCTAAAAACATCATAAGGTTTTTGTTGAGGCAAAATATGGTTGATGATGGTCCAGTTTACCAAATCTTTAGAATGAAGAAGTGGTAAACCCGGAGCATGATTAAAGCTTGAAGATATTAAATAAAAATCATCTCCAACACGTATCGCATCCGGATCAGAATAATCTGCATTTAAAACAGGGTTTTTGTATTTTCCGTTACCTAAATCTGGAGACCAAACTTTGGAAACGTAATGTTTAGAGTCTGATTGTTTTGTTTGGGAGTGCGCAATAGATATA
>JAZQRF010000188.1:0-11060 GCA_045629485.1 Pelobium sp.
TTAAAGTTGGTTCTATTGTGAGAGAAAATGGCGGCTGGCGATTAAATGAACAAGTAAAAGAAGTGCTGACAACTGAAAATGTACAATTGATAGGACAAAGTATTGACGAAAGAGCCAAAAGGTAAAAAAGCATCCACTTAAAAGTGAATGCTTATAATTTTATTTTATTCAGAGAAACTCACCATCACAAATCGGAGACTAAAAATACTATTTAAGCATATTGATAGTCGTGATATTTTAATAATCCTTCTATCGGATTTCTGATGATATTACCTATCGGCATACTAAATTCTTGGGCCACTTCTTCCAGGTAAGGAAGAAAATTATGTGCAACAGACCCCACACAATTTAGCGAATAATTACTAAAATCAGGATAATAGGAAATGATATTAGTAAAGAAATCCCTAAAAGTATCTTTTACCAGTTTGGTCATAAATGGATGCGTTATATTTTCACCTACAAACTGACTAAATCCTGCACTAAACCTGTTTGGCAAAGGTTTAGAATAGATATTATCGATAATATCAGCTTCACTTAGCTGGTATTTTTCCCAGAACAACTTCTTTAAATCTTCCGGAAGAAAATCTCTTGTGTAAGCGATCAATACCTGTTTTCCTAAGTAAGCCCCACTACCCTCGTCTCCTAAAATAAATCCTAATGAATCTACCTGATGAGCAATTTTTTCGCCGTCGTATAAACAACTATTCGTTCCGGTCCCTAAAATAGCAACAAAACCCTCCTGGCTACCTAAAACAGAACGGGCGGCGGCTAATAAATCAGATTCAACACACACTACCTTCACATTAATAAATACTTCTCTTAAAGCCGCTTCTACAATATAGATCTTATCAGGACTACAGCCAGCTCCATAAAAATGAACCTCTGTAACTTGTAATCTGTCTACATTCGCAGGTAAATTAGAAAGGATAGCAGTAGAAATATAATCACTGTTTACATAATAAGGATTAAATCCTTCCGTAGCAAAATGAATATGCTCTTTACTTTTCTCTATTAAGCACCAACTTGTCTTTGTAGAACCACTATCCGCTACCAATATCATAAAATTACTCGTTATATTTTCAATAAAAAACTAAATTCACCTAAAAAATCACATTTATTGCTACCATTTATTACAAATAATCTAACAATAACAATTAATTACTTCAAAATCCTAAAATTAAACAAGCATTTATCTACAAAACTCAAAACTCTTTAACAAGGAATACTATACCAAACTTAGCAAAAGAAATGAATACTTTAAAAAAAAATTAAAAAGAATTAAAACGATGCTTATTTTTTTTTTAAGTTTGAAAGCCTGGTCAATATAGATTTTGATTTTTCTTGAATTAAATAGAGTAGAATTCATCTAATTTAACCCAATTATATAACATTACTATCTTTGCAGAATCCTTATCCAATAATTGCCATGTTTGCCACTAATAAAAAGAACACAAAACTATATTTTGATATCATACAACAACTTTATTATGGAAAATTACTGTCTTGTGCAGAACTTAGTACGCTCATCCATAAAAGTATTCCTTTAGTAACTAAAGCGTTAAATCATCTTATAGACACGGGTTTTGTAAAAGAACAGGGTTATGCGCCTTCCAGTGGTGGCCGCCGGCCTCTGATGTATGCTGTTGAACCGGAAAGGTTATATGTGGTTACCGTGGCCATGGACCAGCTTTCTACAAGAATAGGGATCATCAATCTATTGAATAATTATGCCTTCCCTGTTGAGATATTTAACCTGAAACTTAAAGACAATAAAAATTCGCTAGAGCAGCTCACTACCTATATAGATAGCTACATTAAAAAATCAGAAATTCCGAAAGAAAAGATCATTGGAATAGGCATTGGCATGCCCGGTTTTGTTAATAGCCATGAAGGTATTAATTATACCTACCTGGACGCCGGAGAAACAAGCTTAACAAAAAAAATTAAAGACCAACTGGGATTGCCGGTTTTTATAGATAATGATTCCAGTTTAATCGCTTTGTCTGAACTCAAATTTGGTTTAGCAAAAGCAATCAATGATGTCATGGTGATCAATCTAAGCTGGGGAATTGGGTTGGGAATGATTATTAACGGCCAAATATTTAGAGGGCACAATGGTTTTGCCGGGGAGTTTAGCCATATCCCAATTTCAGAAGAAGGTGCGCTATGTTCCTGCGGCAAGCAAGGATGCCTGGAAGCCGAGGCCTCTTTACTGGCTGTTGCAGAAAAAGCAATTGCTGGAATTAAAGAAGGAAGAAAATCGAGCTTGAGGTATAAAGAAGAAGAATCTAAGCTGGCCCTCGGAGATGCCTTAATGGACGTGGCCAACAAAGGCGATCAATATGCTATTGAGTTGCTCTCAGAATCTGCCTATAAAATTGGAAGAGGTCTTTCTATTTTAATTCACATCATCAACCCCAAAGCCATTGTACTGAGCGGACGCGGTGTTAAAGTTGGAAAACTATTTCTGGCACCCATTCAGCAGGCGTTAAACAAATATTGCATTCCAAGATTGGCACAAGAAACAGACATCTACATCTCTGAGATAGGTTTTGATGCAGAACTAATAGGAGCTGCCATTCTGGTAATGGAAAATTACATTCCAAAAGACAAATAATACCACTTAAATCGACTGCCAATCCCAACTGTTGAAAACTTTACCAAAGCAGATTTAAATAGGCATAAATACTGGCATTGTCTTAGCTGTAGACGTGGCAATTTACTGCTATAACAACCATGCTGGATTCTGTCAGGTTATTTTATTTAAAATTAATTGGAGATAAATACACCACATCCTTACAGGCCAGGATATTTCATCAGGTATGCCTGATTGCGTTACTGGTCATTCCAGTAGCGATAATCATCAATATCATTACGGCCATTCCCTACGTTTCTATTATGCTGGCCGGAGCGTTTATATTTACCGCTTTCTGCTATTACAATTCGCGTTACCGGGGCAATTTAAAATCCAGCAGTATATTATTTATACTCGTCTCACACCTGCTTCTTTTATTAAACTACTACTTTAATTCGGGGATCAAAGGCACTACCATAATTCTATTCTACCTCGCCTTAGTTTTTACTATTGCAGTATTGCCAAGAAAACAATATAAATTTTGGATTCCGCTCAATATACTTTGTGTCCTCCTGTTATTGGGAAATGAATTTATGTTTCCTGACCTTATAACTGATACTTACAGCAGCAGGATGAGCTTTTTTATGGACACGGGATTTACTTACCTGGCGACTTCTGTTTGCATGGCTGTAGTATTTATTTACATATTAAAAAGTTACCGGGAAGAAAGAAATAGAGCATGGGCAGCTTCCAACGCACTAAAAGAAGCCAATGATGCCAAAACTAAACTATTGTCTATTCTCTCTCATGATCTTCATTCGCCTTTAAATTCTATACAGAGCTTCCTGGAATTGCTTATAGAAATGGATTTTAGTAAAGAAGAAAAAAAATCTATTAAAAAAACACTGCTTAAAGAAACAAAAAATACACAGGCCATGCTACATAATTTGCTTTCATGGACGAAGTCTCAGATGGAGGGTGGGATTAAGATTTCTTTAAAAAAGGTGAACCTGCTCCAAATTTTAAAAGCCCCTATAGAAAACCTGCGTACTGTTGCCGGCGAAAAAATGATCAGTATAGATTACCAGATAGATCCGGAAGTTTGCATCCTTGCAGATATAGACATGCTTAAATTGGTAGTGAGAAACCTGCTTACTAACTCCATTAAATTTACCCAGCCAGGGGGAGAAATCTCTGTAAAGACAGCAGTAACAATGACCGAGGCTATAGTGAAGATTGAAGATAATGGCATTGGAATTTCCCTTGAAAAACAACGCGAGCTTTTCTCCCTGCATACCCAGAGTAGTTACGGCACACGCAATGAAAAAGGGATAGGGCTTGGTCTTTTGTTATGCAAAGAATTCACCGAACTACAGGGTGGTAAAATTTCTTTTGCAAGCATCCCAGGCAAAGGAACAGTATTTAACTTAACTTTTCCTTTATGCAACGAAGTTAAGGATTCTCAAAAGAGTCCCGTAAAGTCTAATAAAGGTGAATCTATCTCAAGCCATGGCACCCATAGTTAACAGGCAAAAAGAATTATAATTAAACCCAATTTTTTTGCTAAATATCAAAAGAGCTCCCGGTTAATCTCCATACGTAATTCTCCCTACCTTATGATGCAGCCTGCCCATATTTATCAACAGAATGAGGATTATTTTCCATCCTCATTCTACTATTTGATATTTTACGATCAGACGGTCTGAAGTACCACGATATAATTGTTAACATTAGGAGTAAACAAGGCCCAAAAAACTCTGTAGCCGGGTCGCCAACAAAAAAGTGGACGAAGATTGCTCCTGACATTAAAAAGAAGAAGCCCGCATAAGCCCATTCCTTTACCAAAGCAAAGCCAGGCACAAGCACTGCAATGGTTCCTAAAATTTTCCAGGCCCCAATAATACTTAGAAAATGTGCAGGATAACCCATCATGTTCATTTTTCTAACTTCTTCTTCCATGTGAATCAATTGTACAATCCCTGTAGATACCATTCCTAAACAAAGCCAGATAGTAGCCACCCAATAAATGATTTTATCTCTCTTCTTCATTAACGACTATTTTAATTTACTGATTACTTTTTCAAGTTGTTGATGAGCCATATTGATGCCCTGGGCAAAGGGAAGTTTAAGGATATTGTCCCTGTCGGCTACCGATCTGCAAATGATTTTCATTACAAGCCTGCTTCTTTCTTCATCAATTTGCTCAAAGTCTAAAAATTCAAGCTGAACAGGAAAACCTGTATTCTCCATTTCAAAAGTACGCGTGATGTTTTGATGCTCTATAACCTGATGGATACAGCCATTTGCACTAAAGAGGATATTCCCCTGTTCATCTTTAGTCTCAAACCGGTAACTTCCGTGAGCTTTATTTTCCAATTTCAATACCTTATTTCCCATCCATTGCTCCACCAGTTCAGGTTCTGTATATGCCCTGTATAGTAAGTCTATCGGGAGGTCAAAAGTTCTTGTGATTAAAATTTCCTGCTTGCCGTCTTCGGCAGCGATTTTGGTTTTCTGTTCCACTGTATTATTTCTTTGATTTATATGCATTCATTACCTGTTCCAGCTTGTTAAACCTCTCATCCCACAATTTCCTGAACGGTTCTAAAAAGCCGGCTATCTCCTTCATCTTATCAGCATTCAGATGATAATAAATCTCCCTTCCCTGCTGTTCCTGCTTTAGCAACTCGCATTCTGTTAAAATCTGAAGATGTTTAGAAACTGTCGGTCTTGCTGTATCGAAGTTAGAGGCAATCACCCCGGCTGTCATTGACTGTGTAGCAAGTAAAAGAAGAATCGCCCTTCTTGTAGGATCTGCTATGGCCTGGAATACGTCTCGTCTCAAATTCATTATGAAGCTATTTGACTACGAATATAAATGTAGTTATTTAACTACGCAAGTTTTTTTTATATTATTTTGCATTCACGCTATGTATCAAGAAGTCCTTTTTATCTAAACGCAAAGAGAATTTATCCCGAAGCACCCGGATTATCCCTGGATATTGAAGAAAATCTGTAAAACGAAATTTAAGATGGGCGGCTTTCTTTTTTAATAATGAGTTCGTCTACTGTGAGCTTACCTACACGAAGATCTTTGATGACGGCCTTCCTAATCGCCAGCCTGCCAATAGCTACTGCACCAATGGCCATAGCGCCAAAGGCTATTGCACCAATCGCCAATGCGCCTAAAGCGGATGCTCCCCTTGCGCTAGCTCCAACAGCCTGGGCGCCTTCTGCTTTTGCACCAATTATTTCTCCTAATTTACTGCTTAAAATTTTCATAATGATAGATTTGATTTTCAAGAAAGCAAAAACAAAACCAAACCTTCTCCCCTTTTATCAGAATTTATATTTTGTCGTAGCTCATCAGTAGTTGTCAATAAACTAAACAAGTTCAACAGCTGGCTGTTTAACAGCTATGCGCTCCCAACAGCTAAATACCATCTGGACGATCGGTCATTCTACCCATACCTTTGAGGATTTCCTGAGAATATTAAAGTCTTTTGAGATTGACCTTGTTGCCGACATTAGGAATTTCCCGGGTTCAAAACGTTATCCTCAGTTCAATAAAGATGTGTTAGAACGTTCTTTACCCGAACATCAGCTCACCTATGTTCATTTAAAAAGCCTGGGCGGAAGAAGGAAAGCACAAGTCCATTCTAAAAATACAGGCTGGCAGTTAGCAGCATTCCGTGGATATGCTGATTATATGGAAACAGCACAATTCCAGGAGGCTATTCTCCAACTGGAAGCCTATGCCAGAAAGAGCCGTGTGGCCTATATGTGTGCCGAAGCAGTCTGGTGGAGCTGCCACCGAGCTTTGGTATCTGATTATTTAAAACAACGGGGGTGGCAGGTATTTCATATTATGGCAGAAGGTAAAGCTGTTGAACACCCCTACACTTCCCCTGCAAGAATAGAAAAAGGGAAATTGGTTTACAGCAAGCCGGATGAACTTTTCCCTACAGATTGAAGTGGATTTCCTATGGCGTGATGCTTTTATTTTATAAAGAATGCAGAACTGTTTCGCCTTGCTGATGGAGTATAGCACTTACCCTTGCTCTTAAACCCGGGATCACTCCTGTAGTAAACCAGGGATTGGTCTTTACCCAGTTCTGGTTCCTGGGAGAAGGATGGGGCAAGGGGATATATTTTGGAAGATAGCTATCAAACTCCTTTACAGTATCGGTAAGATTCCCTTTAAATGTTTCTTTCAGGTAATACCGCTGTGCATATTGGCCAACCAGCAGCACTAAAGGCGTCGCTGTAAACTCAGCAAAAAGCCTGGAATGCCAAAGCTTCGAGCATTGCGGCATAGGCGGCAGGTCACCCGATATACCTTTCCCCGGATAGCAAAAAGCCATGGGGAGAATAGCAAAAAGATTAGGGTTGTAAAATTCTTCTTCAGCTACCCCAAGCCACTCCCGCAGTTTCCTTCCGCTCGCATCATTCCAGGGAATGCCTGTTTCGTGAACCCTCCGACCTGGTGCCTGCCCTACGATCAAAATTTTCGCCTGGGAACTAAACTGGATCACCGGCCTGGGAACATGCAATAATTGCTCCCGGCAAGCCATACAGCTCCGCACCTGCTTTAAGAGTTCTGTCATTAAATATCGTAATCTACCTGTTTATCCCTAAACGTTTGGGGCTTCCTTTCAGTATAATGCTTAAAGATTGCCTACGATTGGCTTAAATGGATAAATAATTTGCCGGAAGCTGACAAAGCAGACAGACCGCCTCATTCCTCTGCTGCTCTTTATTTTCACTCCTTGTTGGCATTCTCACTCTAAGGACTTCATCTGCGTTTATTTATCCATTAGAGTCTGCTTTCCTAAAACCCTCTATACGCCTGCGCACCACTTTAATTTGCTGGCTGCGGGTACATTCATAAGTGGGATCTATAAACATTTGCATATAGATTTCATAGTGTGTAAGGTAACCTCTTCTTAATAAATCATTTAGAAAGAATTCTTCTAAAATTTCTTTCTGATCAAAGGCCATCAAAATTTCCAGATAGTACCTGAAGATAAATGCCATATTCGAAATGCGCATTGGCGCAAGTCCTAATGACTTCACCAGTGCTTGAGCCTTTTCAAACTTCTTTAACCATACATACAACACAGCCAGTATCGAAACATTCATAAGTTTACTTAATAGCTGCTGAAACATTTCTATAGTTATCGGGGTATCTTTATCTGCTGATTCAAAACCATCGAACATTAGGGTTATCTTTTCTTCAACCTCTACAATATGCTTTTCCAGCTCTTCCCTGTCCGTTCCTGAGTTTAGTAGCCCCCAGCAATAATAAAGAGGTGAATATTCTAAGAGGTCGTCTAAATTATCCAAATCCAAAGGTTCATCAACTACTAAAGATCGCTCGCTTTTATTCTCTTCGAAAAGTAATTCAAGATATTGTTCCTCTCCAAATTCGTAAACAGTAAAAGCTTTTGCCTTATCTAAATATTTACTCAGCTGATCATTTTTTATCAGCATTTTATTGGATCCAATCGGGCTTATTGGCGCTGCCTCGTCTTCCGCCAGGAAAGGCAGCAGCTCATCTGGGGTCTCATCCGGGTCTATTACTAAAAATCCTCTGGGGTCCGTAATTTCTATTTCGAATTCTATTTCTCTTAGCGCCATAAGCGCCATCTGCTCATCACTTTGCTCTTCTAAAATTTCGAACCAATCGTAGTAGATTGTCTCCATAGCTTATTTGAGTTAATAATCTATATAATTAACACCTATGATGTATCCTTTCTCATCATTTGTTTACTTAAAGATAAAAAGATTTTATGAAAAACAAATCATAAAAATTATTTCTCCTATGCATGTGGAAATGAGGAAGACTGTCTGCTTTCGGAATGATATAAGGCGAATGACCAAAGGATCAGTTTGCCTGACAAACTGTTGTATTTCAAAAACCCATCGCCCTCAGAATCATTCCTCAGGCGAAGACTAAGAGCGCTCATTTTTGGGGGCTAAAAATAATCTTTCACAACTTTCGCAAAATGCGGAAAAGCCACTTCCGGCTCTTCAATCTCCGGGTGCCACATCTTCTCCCATTCAAAACTATAAAAACCTTTATAGCCCGATTTCGCCAACAGGGAAAGCGCTTCTTGATTAGGGGCTTCGCCTTTACCAAAAAGAACGTATTTTATTTTGCCATCATTCAGTACTCCATCTTTTAAATGGACATGCTGTATATAGGGTTTCAGTTTAGCATAAACATCAGCCGGAGCTTCTTTGGTTTTCACCCACATATTAAAAACATCCCAAATAAGGGCTACATTTTTTTGATTGACCTGTGCTAAAACAAGGCGTATATCATCGGCATACACCAAATCGCCGTGAGATTCCAGCAATACATTCACTGGAGTACCTTTGGCAAAATCGCCCAGCTCTGTTAAACCTGCACTCATTAAGTCCATCGTTTCCTTCCGGCTTTGCTCTCCGGGCAATTTATCCGGGAAAACACGAACAGCCCTACATTTTAACCTTGCTGCTAAATCTATAAATCGTTTGGCTTCATCGAGGTTCTTTTTTCTTGCTGTTTCTTCTTTAAGGTGCATCTTTGCCGAGGAGCCCAAACCTACAATCTGCAAATCATGATCTTCTAACAGTTGCAGGCTGTCTTGTATGTTCTCTTTGCTAAAAGCCGCACATTTCGTAAGATCCATTTCCCCTTGTATGCCTCTTATTTCTATCCCCTGGTAATGATGCTGAGCGGCGAAAGCTACAATTTCCCGGAAGCTCCATTTTGGGCAACCCAGTGTAGAGAAACTTAACCGGTATTTTTCTTTGGCCAATGCAGTCAGCGGATAAGGCATAGTCAATGCTGCCATCGCTATAGCAGTGTGTTTTATAAATTTTCTTCGGTTAGTTACCATCATATCTGGAAGTGGTTCGTTGGCCATGCAATTTAATCAAAATCTCCAATCCTCCCCTTTATTGTACTTAAAGATCAAACAAATACCCGGAAGATCGCAGTGTACGCAAGCTTCGCATTGTAGATTAAGCAACTACTACTTCAACCTCGTTCGTTCAAATAGCTCAGTCAGTGTTGGCTCCATTTCCATTTTAAATTCAAGGCGGTCCCGTTTAAGCATATCGTCAGAATAGATGGTCTTTAAATAGGTAATTTTATTTTTTGGAGTCGTAAAACCCATAAGCCTGTCCTGTCGGATATTGAGCTTCTATTCTTTCCATGCCCTCACCCAGCTCTTCCATCACCCGAACAGCTCCCAACAGGTCACAATACATGATAGCTTCACAACTCATCTGAAAAGTTGGACTTTTAATCTTCAGGATCCTCTCGCAGAACCCTTGCTCAGGTCTTAGCACCAGGGCTTAAACAAAGGCACTGAAGTGTGCGTCTTTGAATTTTAACGTCCCAATTCCAATTTAATGTTCTCACCCTAGACAACAAAACCCTTTAGATTGTTTTCCCGTGGGTAAGCTCCACCAGGTAATTCCGCAACTTTGGAAGAGGACGCAATAGCCCAACTGCCATTTCAGACAGGATACTGCTCCCAAAAAGCTGCTGTATTGTTCTTCCAGCACTTAGCCTGATGCTAAACTGCCTGCTCCATTCTTTCTGGTAATGATATTCTATCTTATTGCGGGTATTATTATCAAATCCATCCTTACAGTTATTGATAATAATTTCTGAAAGTATTTTAGCCGAATGGAAAGCCATGGCCATGCCATTTCCACATAGCGGGGTAATCATCCCGGCACTGTCCCCTGCCATCAGTACATGATCCTCTACCAGGGGTTTGTTTTCAAAAGCAATCTCGTTAATCGTTTCAGGTTTGTTCCATATAAAATCTGAACTGGTGAACAGCTCTTTTAAGAAGGGATTCTTCATCAACACCTCCTCTTCCATAGCGGCAATACTTCCATATCTTTTTAAATGCCTGTTTTCCGAGAGGTAACACAAGCAGTATAAATCGTCTTCTATTTTGTTAAGGCCGCAATAACCTCCTGAAAAGTTGTCGAGGCGGATGGTATCTTTCGCAAAATGCGTTATGATGTGGTACTTCACCCCCATATACGGACTGCGTTGCTTAAAAAAGCTGCGCCCCAGTTTCTGGTCAAGATTACTGCGTTTACCCCATGCACCTATCACCAGGTCTGCATGGTAGGTTTTCCCCGAGGCAGCAATAGCAAACACATCTCCGGAAAAAACCACCTCATCCACTTTTGTCCCGGTTAACATTTCCACGCCATGCTCCAGTGCCAGCTGACAAAGCTGATGATCCAGGGCGTACCTGCTCAGCCCAAAGCCACCCATCTGTAAAGAACTTTCTACCCCCCTGCCTGATGGCGCACTCACTACCAGCTTATGGATAAGAGCAGCGTTTAAATCATCAGGCTTTAAGCCGATGGATCTTAGGAAAGAAAGCACCTCATTACTGATATACTCTCCGCAAACCCGGTGAAATGGAAAAGTTTTCCGCTCGGCAAGGCTCACTTTAAAGCCTGC
>JAZQRF010000189.1:0-8679 GCA_045629485.1 Pelobium sp.
TAGAAAAAAGTTTTATGATATTTAAAAGCTCTTATCTATTGATAAGGGCTTATTTACTAGCAAAGTTTATAGCTAATTAATTTTCGCCATTTATTTTCTATATTGTAATGATCATAGGTGAATTATAAATTCACTTATATCCTTAAGTTCGACATGCCCTGCGGAACATGTCGAACAGCATAGATAATCCGTAGAGACACTGCGTTTAACCCTATGGATAGGAAGGGAAAACCGGTAAACAGCACTTATTAGAATAGAACCTTCAAAGACTTTTGGTGATAAAGTAGCTGGAAATGTTCCGCCAAATCCGACACTGATATATTTAGTAGAGCTAATCTCATCAGAATAATATAGCTTACAAACACAGATTCACCTAACATAGCTCCAAACCATCCCACCTACCATCATTTTGCACTAAGATCGTTTCAATTCCCATTAAGAAAAGGCATTTCTCCAGCAGGAAAAGACATTTCTCCAGCGGGAAATTGATTTTTTCCAGCGGGAAATGGCGATTTACCAGCAGGAAAAGACGATTTCTCAGCAGGAAAAGTCCATTGACCATCAATCTTACAGCAAAGTATTTCAGTAAATGAAACGCCTTTAGAGAGATAGAAACCAATTTTATTTATAAGCCACTCTCGAAACTTAAATAGTGGCTCTTTTTTAAAGATTGTTAGTTTCAAAAATTACAATACAAACCAGGATTTTGTGATTGCGTTCCTAAATTAGGAAATGGCAGATATAAGCGAAATCAAATTTAACTAAAGGCCTCTCATTAAATGCCTTTCTGCTAAAGTATCTGATAAAAAAACACCACATTTTCCGTACCTTTGCGCCCAAATGATTTCAATAAACGACTTAACTTTCTTAATTGGCTCCAGAGCCTTATACGATGAAGCAAACTGGCACATCAAGCCAGGAGACAGAGTTGGCCTGATTGGTGCCAACGGAACAGGAAAATCAACCCTTTTAAAAATAATTGTCGGAGAATACGCACCATCATCTGGTACCATTTCGATGTCTAAAGATTTAAAAATTGGTTACTTAAACCAGGATTTACTTTCATACGATTCGCATCACAGTATTTTACATGTGGCCATGGAGGCTTTCGAACGCCAAAACCAACTGCATGATGAGATAGAAATCCTCCTCAAAAAGATCGAGACCGATTATTCTGATGAGGTTCTGAATAAACTCAGCAATAAACAAGAAGAATTTGAGGCTTTAGACGGCTATAATATCGAGTATAAAGCAAACGAGATTTTAGCAGGTTTAGGTTTCAGCACTGCAGACCAAAGCCGTCCGTTAAACACCTTCTCAGGAGGATGGCGTATGCGGGTAATGCTGGCTAAAATTCTTTTGCAAAACCCGGACATCCTGTTACTGGATGAGCCTACCAACCACATGGATTTACCTTCCATTAAATGGCTGGAGACGTATTTAAATGGTTTTGAAGGAGCCATTGTTATTGTATCTCACGACAGGTACTTTTTAGATAAAATTGTAAACCGTATTGTAGAATCTCGCAAAGGAAAACTTACCTCCTACGCCGGAAATTACACTTTCTATGTAGAAGAAAAAGAACTTCGCGGCGAGATCCAGAAAGGTGAATTCAAAAATCAGCAAGCTAAAATTAAACAGGAAGAGCGCTTAATCGAACGTTTTAAAGCCAAAGCTTCCAAAGCTAAAATGGCGCAATCGAGGATGAAAGCCCTGGATAAATTAGAGCGTGTGGAAGATGTGGATAATGACAATCCAACAGTTAATTTCAGGTTTAAATTCTCTAAACCTTCTGGGAGGCATGTCATCAGGATTGAGGATGCTTATAAAAGCTATCCCAATATTGATATTCTCGAAAATGCAGACGGGTTGATAGAAAAAGGCGATAAAATTGCCTTGATTGGTGCCAATGGTAAAGGAAAATCAACGTTGTTAAGAATTATTGCAGGCACCGAAGCTTTCCAGGGGAAATGCGAAACCGGGCACAATGTAACTACTACGTTCTTTGCACAGCACCAGCTTGAATCCTTACATCTGGATAATTCTATCCTGGAAGAGTTACAATCTTTTGCACCAAAACATTCTGATACGGAGCTGCGTTCTATCTTAGGATGTTTCTTGTTTACCGGGGATGATGTATTTAAAAAAATTCGTGTATTATCCGGTGGAGAGAAATCAAGGGTGGCTTTAGCTAAGTCGTTAACTACAGACTCCAACTTCTTAATACTGGATGAGCCTACCAATCACCTGGATATTCAATCTGTAAATATATTAATCCAGGCTTTACAACAATACGAAGGAACTTTTATTGCGGTTTCCCACGACAGGTATTTCCTGGATAATGTGGCTAACAAAATCTGGTTTATAGAAGATAAGGATATTAAGGAATACCCTGGAACTTATGCAGAATACGAAGAATGGAACTCGGCAAGAGAAAAACTGCCAGCATCAGCAATTAAAGAAGTAAAAAAAGAAAAGCCAAAGAAAGAAGAGCCGAAGCCTCAACCTTCTGACGAGAAAAACAAGCAGCTCAAAAAGCTAAATCAGCAATTACAAAAATTAGAAGAAGAAGTTTCTCTTAAAGAAATTGAAGTAAAGCAAATAGAAACCGAAATTGCGAAAGAAGAAGTTTACAGCAATGCTTCAAAATTAAAAGAGGCTAACGAGCGTTATGCTAAAGCCAAAGAAGAGCTAGGTACTTTGCAATTACATTGGGAGCAACTGGCTGATGAGATTTTGATATTGGAAGAATAAGACCAGGTGATCTGTAGAGATAATTTAAGGATGGTCTCTACAGATTAATAAATGTATATGTAATCCGTTTATTAAGCCAAAGCAGATACTAATAGTTACGACACAGTTCCGCCTTGGCCGTTGCGGAATGTAGCAATAAGCCTAAGCACAACCTTTAGTAGCAACCGGCGCAGCGGAGAGTTTTTGGTTACTTTTTGCGGAAAAATGCGAAAGCATTCATGAAAGCCGTAAAATAAATTTAAAGACTATGAATAAAAGTAACTTGAGTTGGCCCGCTCAAGAGGGCCGGAAAGCCTAAAGCGCAAATGCATAACTTATAGACTTAGCATAGGACAGTTTGATATTTCAGAGATTATCTGCAAATTCAATAATTAGATCTAAAAGAATGAAAAAAACTGCATTTCAAATCGTCCTGTTACCTTTCCTCATTCTTTCTCTCTCCTGCTTTGCTCAAAAGAAACAGAAGAAAGCAAGAGTCATCAGACCTACCACGCCATCTTCAGAAACGGTATACGATAACTTCAACTACATCCCGGAAATAAAAAGTGTAGAGTTTTATAATAAAGAAAAAGACCAGTCTTTCCCTATTATCACCCTGGGTACTAACGAACAGGTGATTCTTAAATTTGATGATTTACGTGGCGGCAGCAGCAACCTTTATTATACAGTAGAGCATTGCGATGCCGAATGGAAACCTTCTCCTCTCTCGCCAATAGATTACCTGGAGAGTTTTAGCGAAGACATCATTACCCAATATCGTTATTCTTTTAACACTTACCAGGCCTATACCCATTACGAGTTAAGTTTTCCGAACCGTACGGTGATGCCTAAAATATCAGGCAATTATCTCTTAAAAGTTTACGAAGACGGAGATCAACGAAAAATCTTACTTAGCCGTCGCCTTTATGTGATTAACCAAAAAGTACAAGTGGGTGCTCAAATTGTACAATCTAATAAAGTCTCAGAAAGAGACAGAAGACAAAAAGTAAATTTCACTGTATTTCATCCGGGCTTAGATATCCAGAATCCTTACCAGGAAATACGGGTTTTAGTGATGCAGAACGGACGAAGTGACCAGTCGCAGCTTACCAGTAAACCCTTGTTCGTAAGAAATAACGAATTGATTTATACAGATCTAAATACCAACGATTTTCTGGGAGGAAATGAATTCCGAAGATTTGATACCCGTAGCTTCCGTTTTAAATCCCAATCTATAGCAAGCATCACCAAAGATTCGCTTTTTCATGTGCAATTGTTTAGGGATCCCAGTTGGAACACATCCACTTACACCTTGCAGTTCGACGAAGATGGCAAATTCTACATCATTAATCAGGATGGCACCAACGCAGACAATGACGGAGACTACGGCTACATTACTTTTACCCTTGATGTACCGCAGCCAGATGCAACAGGTGATGCATACATTGTTGGAGCATTTAATAACTACCAAAAGAATGCAGATAGCCGGATGAGTTATGATGCACAAAACAAACAATTCTACTCGACCCTGCTTTTAAAGCAGGGCGTATTTGATTACCATTATACATGGGCCACAGCTACCGGAAACATTATTAGTGACTATATTTTTGATGGCTCTTTTTTCGAGACCGAAAACGATTACCAGATACTGGTGTATTATAGACAGCCAGGCTCGAGGTTTGAAGAGCTGGTGGCTTTTACACAAATCAATTCATCACAAGGTTTAAGGAGGAATTAACATATGAACGCGAAAAAAGCAAAAGAATCTCTAAATATCATGAGCGAGCTGGTACTCCCCAATGATACCAATATGCTTCATAATTTAATGGGAGGACGCTTGCTGCACTGGATGGATATTGCCGCAGCAATTTCTGCACAAAGGCACTGTAACCATATCGCTGTTACTGCTTCTGTAGATAATGTTTCTTTTAAACATGCTGTAAAGCTGGGCGATGTGATTACCATACATGCAAAGGTAACCAGGGCATTTAATACTTCTCTGGAAGTGAGACTAACGGTATATGCAGAAAACATCCCATCGGGAACAAAGGTAAAGTCTAACGAAGCGTTTTATACTTTTGTAGCCCTGGATAAAGAAGGTAACAAAGTAAGAGTACCAGAGTTGATACCAGAATCTGAAGTAGAAAAGAAACATTATCAAAGCGCCCTGCACCGCCGGCAGTTAAGACTGGTGCTGGCGGGTAAAATGCATGCATCAGATGCTACCGAGCTAAAAGCTTTATTTAATACGGTAGTCAATCCTTAAATCAGAAAAGCAAACCGCAGCATACTTTCGGTTATCTTACTCATACAGTTACTTTAGGTAGTTTCCTTATTAGGTATCGACGCGGTCTTTACTATCGGGTGATTTACTTAAATCCTTATCTTATTATATTTTATTCCTTACCATGGATAATAACCTTCAAAAAATAAAAGTTTACATCAAAAAGAACCTGGTTTCTATCATCTTATTCTCGCTTTTTCTTTTTGTATTCTTTAATGCAGATGCCCGCTCATTTGTATCACAGCAGATGCTAAAGACAGGCTTATTTGCTCCTGAAATTGAAGAAAAACAAGAAAATGTGGTAACCACAGATGATATCTTATTTAAAAATGCAGATGGTGAAATCGTGAGCTTAAAAAGCCTAGAAGGAAAAGTCGTATTCATCAACTTCTGGGCAACATGGTGCCCGCCCTGTATTGCAGAGATGCCGTCTATACAACAGTTATATAATGAAATAGGAAACCAAAACATCGTATTCTTAATGGTAGATGTAGATAACCAGTTAAAAAGATCGCAAAAATTTATGGAAAAGAAAGGTTATACACTGCCTCTGTATACGCCAGCATCTGTAATCCCTTCAAATATTTTAGATGGCAGCATCCCCACTACCTTAATTTTAGATAAACAAGGACGTAAAGTTTTATTACACTCGGGTATGGGTAATTATGCTGATAAAGATTTTATGGCCTATCTAAAAGAACTGTCACGCTAAATTCCCGGTTAGATTTTTTATCCTCACCAGGCATTCACGATCTTCATAAGATACCAGCCATTTCCTAATAAAGAAAGCACTCACCGTCCATTTACCTCGGAAACGAGGCCATGCAAGTGTTCAATCAGGTTTAGGGATTGTCATTATTTGGGCAATTTACTGCTCAAACCTATCTTAAGTATTTTGTAATATCTTCAGACAAAGGTTTGGTAGCCGATCTAAAACGATGCACCAAATTTCCATTCTCATCAATCAGGAACTTTTCAAAATTCCATTTGATCTCGCCTTTAAAATCCGGATTCTCGGCTTCGGTGAGCATCTTAAAAAGTGGATGAATATCTGCACCTTTAACACTTACTTTTTCACTTAAAGGAAAAGTAACCCCAAAGTTTTTCTGACAAAAATCTTTTATATTTTCATTAGTACCAGGCTCTTGTCCGCCAAAATTATTTGCAGGAAAGCCAATCACCACCAATTTATCTTTATACAGTTCTGCCAGCTGTTGCAGTTCGGTATATTGCTTGGTATAACCACATTTAGAAGCCGTGTTTACAATTAAAATCTTTTTGCCTTTGTATTTAGAAAGATCGAGATTTTTGCCTTCTATGTTTTTTAAGCCTTTAATATTGTATACGGATGCCGGCGCAGCAAATAACAAGGCCAATGCAACAAGGAGAGTTTTCATACATTTATATTAAGTCACTAATTTAATTAAGATTGTTGATATAAACGTATACCGAAAGCTTTAGTTTTAAAAGGCATATTTCTCTACAGGTTTATTTAAAAAATCAAAACATCCCTATCTCCTGCGTGTTTATTCATTAACCAAAAAATTAGAACCATGGAAAGAGAAGAACTAGAAAGAATTATGCGAATGATTGCTCATCAGGAAAATTCGACAATTTTAGGAGGCATGCTTAACGAATACAGGGAATTAGAAGAAATGGGCCTTGTTACACTACATATGGATCATGTACATCCATCTGCAACACTTACTCAAAAGGGGAAAGATTTTGTACATAGCCTTCCTTCAAACCCGGAATAGTAATTTAAAAGTGCTCCCGACGAGATTCGAACTCATATCGATGGTACCGGAAACCATAATTCTATCCATTGAACTACGGGAGCATTGTGATGCGAATATAAGAATTTGAACAAATCTAACCTTACTAATTTGCTCAATTCTCAGCATCAATTTATCGTGGGTTTAAACGTTAAACCTAAAGTGCATGATATCACCATCTTCTACCACGTAAGTTTTACCCTCTACACCCAGTTTACCGGCTTCTTTACAAGCAGCCTCAGAGCCCAGGGTTACAAAGTCGTTGTACTTGATCACCTCTGCTCTAATAAATCCTTTCTCGAAATCAGAATGTATTACACCTGCAGCTTGTGGTGCAGTAAAACCTTTAGTAATGGTCCATGCTCTTACTTCTTGTACTCCAGCAGTAAAATAAGTATAAAGATCCAGCAACCTGTAGGCCGCTACAATTAGTTTAGAAACACCAGATTCTGTTAAACCCATATCAGCCAAAAACATTTGGCGTTCTTCGTAGTCTTCCAGTTCGGCGATTTCTGATTCTATTTTTGCAGAAATAATTAATACTTCAGCATCTTCGTCTTTAACGGCCTCTTTTACTAAATCAACATATTTATTTCCTGTATTTACAGAAGCTTCATCCACATTACAAACGTATAATACTGGTTTTGCTGTTAACAAGCTTAATTCTTCAATAAATTCAAAATCGTCTTCAGATATAGGTGCTGTTCTTACAGATTTACCAGATTCTAAATGAGTTTTCACTACGCTTAACACTTCGAAAGTTCTTTTAGCATCTTTGTCTCCGCCGGTTTTAGCCATCTTCTCTACTTTCTGAATACGTTTTACAACAGTATCCAAATCTTTCAGCTGCAACTCTGTATCTATAATCTCTTTATCTCTTATCGGATCTACAGAACCATCAACATGGATAACGTTTCCATCATCAAAGCAACGTAAAACGTGAATAATAGCATTTGTAGCCCTAATATTCCCTAAGAATTGGTTTCCTAAACCTTCACCTTTAGAAGCGCCTTTTACCAGGCCTGCAATATCAACAATCTCTATAGTGTTAGGTACAATTCTTTGAGGCTTTACCAACTCTGCTAACTTGGTTAACCTATCATCCGGAACAGTAATTACCCCAACATTGGGTTCTATTGTACAAAAAGGAAAGTTTGCTGCCTGTGCTTTTGCGTTAGACAAACAATTAAATAATGTAGATTTTCCAACGTTGGGTAACCCAACTATCCCGCACTGAAGCGCCATATGATTAAAATTTATGATTGACTATTAAATAATAACTCATTCTCTAATCTATAACTATTGAATAAGCCATTTCGGGCGCAAAGATAGCAGTTTAAACGATAAAAGACATTCAATGATTTGATTAGGTTTAGTATTTTATTTCCTAAATGTTTATATTCATAAAAAATTAAACTGATGGAAGAAAATAATTACACTGAAATTAATGAAACTACTTCGTTACCCGAAGCTGTTCCACTTGTTATTGGAGAAGACATTAAAGTTTTTTTAACTGAAATTGTTAAGTGGGCTAAGTTTATCGCTATTGTAGGTTTTGTCTTTACTGTCTTAATTGCAGCGATAGGATTAGGACTCATGGTCTTTGGCTCGGCCATTTCGTCTAAATTGCCTGCTGGTAATTTTATGGGCGGTTTTATTGGCTTTATTTATTTATTAATGGGTTTGTTGTATTACTTTCCCTCAAAATATCTTTATGATTTTGCTACATACATTAAGCAAGCTTTAATTTTAAATGATCAGGAATCTTTATCTTATGGCTTTTTAAGGTTAAAATCATTATTCAGGTTTTGGGGGATATTGATGATTATCCTAATTATACTATACGCCCTGATGATCGTATTCTTTATTGGCATTACCCTATTTGCC
>JAZQRF010000190.1:0-5842 GCA_045629485.1 Pelobium sp.
ATGCTTATACCGCATTTGATGTTAAAACTGCGGGTACATATGATGTTTGGACCCGTTCTGCCGATTATCCTGACAATCGGCCGGGTACACGTCGTTATTTAATGTACATTAACGAAGTTGCGATGAGTGAGGAATCCGGAGCACATGGCCAGCAGGGATATTATTGGGAAAAAGTAGGTACCGCGGTTTTGGATACCGGAGAAACACTTTTAAGAATAAAAGATACCAGAGGATATTATGGACGATGTGATGCAATTATATTAACCAGATCCACGACTTTTAATCCGAATACGCTTGCTTTAAATGACCTTAAGGATTTTAAAATAAGTCCGAAATTACTGGCTTCAATTCCTGCTTCATCACAGGCTGCAGAGCCCTATCGGTTTGTCAATAATATTTCAGCAGTTAATGCCGAAATCAGCAATCAAAAACTTAAGCTAAGTTTTGTGACGGTTATCGATGAAGTTACAAGTCTTCCGCATATTGTCGCAACAACGAGTACTTTTAAAAATGGGCAGTGGATAGCAATTGATGAAGAACGGGAAGCCAACAGGGTATTTCTTCTAAAGGAAACAAGTCCTTCGGTAAATTATATCGGAGTATATCCTGCCTGGGAAAATGAAACGGCAAAAAGCAGCTTTCAAAGTCTGGGGCAGACATTTTCTGTATTTGATCAATCTCAGGCCCGAAATCCGTTTAGTGCCGGAGAATTGTTGCTTTGCAATGCGGTAACAGTAGAAAAAATATCCAATCAGGAGTTAAAAGTAAAATATACAACCAGTAGTGGCGAAACTGTTTACGGAATATGGAAATTAGCAACAGATGCAAATCACCTGAGTTTAGCACTTGATTTTAAAGCGCAAAAACAGGGACATTATAGTTTTGGAGTAACGGCTTTACAACCTATCGAGGCAAGTTCGGTGAAAAACGTACAGTTGCCACCCATGTTTCAGTATCAGCGTTTACCCAATCAACCTTTGCTGGTACCCAGCGCATTAACGCCACAGCCTGTAAGTATTGTGGAAACAACCATTAATGACCAGGAATTTAGTTTTTTCATTTCCGGCGCTCTTTCTAATTTTCCTTTAGAATGGTCTACTGGCGAAACATCACCTTTCGGGTTTTCGCTTAAAAACGAAAGTAATAAAGTGCAACCAGTTGCTTTTGCCCCTATATTGGGTTTTGCAGATTCACGACTTAATATCGGACAGTCTATCCAAAAGGAGTTTGTAATTGGAGCGGTATGGGACAGCTGGGACGGAGCTCTGGAACATTTTTCGAATCAGATTTATCAGGTTAAAGATTATCGTCAACAATTAACAACATCGCTTACCAATTCGGCATTAAACATGGTTGATTTAATTAATAACGATGTTTCTTCGGGTTGGGATAGCACTATGAAAGGTTTTTATGATATAGAAATGGATCCGTCTATAGCTCCTGTAGTTGTTAATACCTCGCCGTTAACATTATTGTCAACCGCTGTAATGGGTAAAGATGAAAATATGTATCTAAAAAGAGCACTTCCCGCCATTGAATATACGCTTTCCCGCCGCGGTTACAGATGGTCAAATAAACAGGGAACTTTATATACTCCAACAGCAGCTTCATTACAGCTAAGTCCGTACAGTAAAGAATTTAATGTTGCGTATTTTGAAGGTTTGGATAAACTTACAAATGGCGCCAATCCCTGGATTAAAGATTTAGCCCTGCCTGATGGTGAATTAAGAACCACGGGTAGCAGCTGGTCAGAAAGATTAGCCGCATACAGACTTACACAAAGTGCAACTTGGTTAAATGCGGCAATACGTGGTGCCGATGCTTTTTTAACCAATGATGTATATGGTATTAAAACAGAAGCATTGGGTGAGAATGGATTTTATAATGTTTCTTATTATCCAAACTGGTGGAACCTGATAGATCTTTATGAAGTAACTAAAGACAATAAATATTTAGCTGCCGCTGAAAAATCAGCGTTTTATACCATTGCAGGTTTACGTTCTTATCCAAAAGTAACTAACGATTTACAAACCATTCACCCCGGAAATATTTATAACGGTACTACTACAGTTTGGTGGAAAGGCAATGAGCAGTATCGCTTAGGTTTTCCGCGTACTGCGGGCGATGTACAGGAAAAAACAATCAGACAGGATATTGTTTCACCGGTTGGCTTAGGATTTGAACAACCCATCACATTGTTTTTTCCTAAAGCGCCTGTTCTTCATGTTTATATGTCAAACTGGTCGGCAAATTTATTGCGGGTTTTTCAACATAATAGTCGTGAAATATTTCAAACTTATGCCCGAAACTCAATTATAGGCAGATTTTCAAACTATCCGGGTTACTATGCCAGAGGTTTTACAGATGTTCCGATGAAGCCGGATTATCCATACACGGGGCCGGATGTAACTTCCATATATTATCATCATATACCATCTCAGTTGGCGCTTACTTATGATTTTTTAATCACCGAAGCGATGCAAAGGTCTCAGGGAAATATCAATTTTCCTTACAGCAGGCAAGAAGGTTTTGTGTGGTTTAACAACAGAATTTTTGGTGGAGGAAAGGGCAAAATTTACGACGATAAAGAAGTAAGTCTTTATTTCAAAAAAGATCTTGTTGAAATTGATAATCCTGAAGTAAATTATATAACAGCAGTGTCTGAAAATAAATTTTGGGTGGTGTTATTGAACGAATCTTCCGAACCGTCGGTAGTTAATTTGACACTTACCGATAGTGTTAAAGTGGCCTCAAATTCGGTTGCCGAAATTTATTCTAACGATGATTGTCTTTCTTCTTCTTTAACCATGAACGGAAGAGATGTGCAAACTACCTTGAGCCAAAAAAATGTTTCTGCGATTTCATTTCCTTTAACAAATCCATTAATTGAAGCAGCAACACCAAAGGTTACAGATGGAATGCAAACCATTACGGTTGATAATGACTGGGGTAAGTTTTATGTGTTTAGAATCAGATCCCCATTTGGATGGGATTCCATATATGCATATCTGGATACACCTCCGCTTGAAAATGGAAAGGCGAATTTGCAAACTAATATAAATAACCTGAATCTGGAGCGTATAGCCTATCCTTATGAATGGTCTGTACCACGTATTGCTTATAGCAAGCAGGTCGTATTGGATTTGGAATTAACATTAAACGGTGTTACAAAAAACGTTTCGGTTACTGTAAGCGGAACTGAATAAAAACCTTCTTTAATATTAAGAAATAAGCCCGTAAAACCTTTTTTAAATTTTCTTTAGCTCTTGTACAAAAAAACTATTGTTCATAATAATTTAAAACTATTATATTTGCTTAAAACCAAACCAAACCAAACCAATAACAAGATATATTTTTAAAATAATGATAACACAGGAATTCGAAATAAGAAGGGAACTAAGAACTGAAAATTTTAATACAGAGTTGGCAGTTATTGGTGGCGGCCTTTCCGGTGTATGCACCGCCATAACCGCTGCCCGTAAAGGCGTAAAAGTAGTTTTAGTACAGGACCGCCCTGTATTAGGCGGAAACTCCTCCAGCGAAGTACGCCTATGGATTTTAGGAGCAACCTCCCACATGGGAAACAATAACCGTTGGAGCAGAGAAGGCGGAGTTATAGATGAGATACTGGTAGAAAACACCTATAAGAACAAAGAAGGAAACCCATTGATATTCGATACCATCCTGTTGGATAAAGTCGTTTCAGAACCTAATATCACTTTGTTATTGAATACAGCAGTTTATGAAGTGCAGAAATCAGGTTCAGAGAAGATTTCGGCTGTAAAAGGTTTTTGTAGCCAAAACTCCACGGAATACGTTATTCAGGCACCACTATTTTGTGACGCATCAGGAGACGGAATAGTCGGTTTTCTTTCCGGTGCTGCATTTAGAATGGGGGCAGAAAGTAAAGAAGAGTTTGGAGAGAAATTTGCGCCAACGGCAGAATACGGAGAATTATTAGGACATAGTTTGTACTTCTATACTAAAGATGTAGGCAAACCAGTAAAATTCACGGCACCCTCATTTGCAATAGATGTTACGAAAGAAGTTCCCCGTTTTAAAAGCTTTAATTCTAAAGAATTCGGATGTAAACTTTGGTGGCTGGAATATGGCGGTCGTCTGGATACCGTACATGATACCGAACAAATCAAATGGGAATTGTGGAAAGTTGCTTACGGGGCCTGGGATTACATTAAAAATTCGGGAGAATACCCGGATGCCGAAAACCTGACATTGGAATGGGTTGGAACTATTCCTGGGAAGAGAGAAAGTCGCAGGTTTGAAGCCGATTATATGCTTATTCAGCAAGATATTGTAGAGCAAAGAACCCATGATGATGCTGTGGCATTCGGAGGATGGTCTATAGATTTACACCCTGCCGATGGCGTTTTTAGCGAAAAACCAGGCTGTAACCAATGGCATTCTAAAGGCATTTATCAAATTCCTTTCCGATGTCTGTACAGTAAAAACATCAGTAACTTATTTTTAACAGGCAGAATTATTAGTGCCAGCCATGTAGCTTTTGCATCTACCAGGGTTATGGCCACAGCAGCTCATGTGGGGCAAGCAGTTGGCGTAGCTGCGTATATTTCAAAAGTTAAAGGAAGAGAATTAGTTGGAACAGAAGTTCAACAAGAGAGTTTATACAGTGAAGCTAAAATTCGGGATAGATCTATAAGTAATAATGATATTTCGTTTTCTGAGGATCAAAACTACCTAACTCCTCGTGAAATTTTAGATGGATATCTCACTGATCTGCAAGACGAATTATTGAGAACAGGGCAACATATCCCTGGATATGAGTTAAAAGATGATAAAGATTTAGTTCAAAATGCTACATTATCAGCTTCAAGTGAATTTGTATTAGATAAGTTAAGCTTAAGTTTTAATCAACGTTTAAACTTAGCTGTAGCACAACTCTTACCATTATCTAAAGGAAAAGTTCCCGCTATTACTTTATCTGTCGAGGCCTTAAAAGACACACTATTAGAAATCGAACTTAGGGTAAGTGAAATAGCAGAAAATTATTCGCCAGAAGTGATTTTAGATCGTCAGGTTTTACCACTGTCACCAGGTAAAACTACTGAGATTATCACTTTTAATGCAGAAATTCCAGAAGACTGTTATGCCTTTATCACTTTGCATAAAAATGAAAATGTGAAAATAGGTCGCAGTAATCAAAGAGTTTCAGGAGTATTATCGGCATTTAATTTAGTAAATAAAGCAGTTTCTAATTACGGAAAACAGACTCCGCCAGAAGACCTGGGAGTTGATGCATTTGAATTTTGGTGTCCTCAACGTCGCCCAGAAGGACATAACTTGGCTTTCAGTTTAACTCCGTCTATCAATAAATTTGGTGCGGAAAATATAAAGACTGGAGTTTACAGACCCACAGTAAAACCTAATGCCTGGGTTGCCTCTTTCGAAGATAAAAGTCCAACTTTAACTATTAATTGGGATGATATTCAGGAAATAAATAAAATAGATTTATTTTTTGATACAGATTATGACCACCCAATGGAAAGCGTATTAATGGGCCATCCGGAAGATGTAATGCCGTTTTGCGTTAGAAATTATCAGATTAAAGATGATAAGGGAAATATTATATTTGAAAAATCCGGAAATTATCAAACCGTTAATCAAGTAAATCTTAAACAGCCTGTAAAGACCAAACAATTAACAATTTCTTTAGAGCATCCGTCGCCTAGTGTACCTGCTGCATTATTTTCGGTACGTTGCTACAGTTAGAAAGTTATATATATAATATGATGAGAATTAAAGGAATGAGATGGTGGATAGTTGTTCTGCTTTTTCTGGCAGCAGTACTAAATTACGTAGATAG
>JAZQRF010000191.1:0-13763 GCA_045629485.1 Pelobium sp.
TCTTTGTTAAACACTTTCTTGTAAACATCAAGTGTGAAGATGGTAGCAATACTATTCGCTTTTCCAGCAAGAGATGCCACCACTGCTGCTGTTAGTGCAGCAAATGATAATCCTTTTAATCCTGTAGGAAGCAAGTTTAATAAAACTGGGTATGCACTATCAGGGTTAACCTTCCCGTTTACAAGCATCTCAGAACTGAATACTTCCTGTTTGTATAGAAGATAAGCTGCTATACCAGGTAAAACTACGATAATAGGCATTAACAGTTTTAAAAATGCTGCAAATAATATACCTGCCCTGGCTGTTTTAAGATCTGCTCCGAGTGCTCTTTGTGTGATGTACTGGTTACAGCCCCAGTAATTTAAATTCACAATCCACATACCACCTACCAATACAGTTAATCCCGGCAGGTCGATGTAATTAGGATTGTCTTTGGTAAAGATCATATGGAAATGCTCGTCGGCTTCGCTTGTTAAATGACTCAATCCGCTAATTACTCCAGAATCGCCATAATGAACAGCTACGAGATCAAGAGCCAGGTAGGTAGTTGCTAAACCTCCTAGTATCAAGACAAAAACCTGAATAACGTCAGTGTAGCCAATAACTTTCATTCCGCCTAGTGTGATGACGATAGAGAATACAGCTAAGCCTATCATACATGCTGTGAAGTTTATTCCGGATATACTACTTACTGCCAGGGCACCTAAGAATAGTATGGAAGTTAAGTTAACCACCACGTATAATAAAAGCCAGAATACGGCCATAATCATGGCTACCGTTTCATTATACCGTTGACTCAGGAACTGAGGCATGGTGAATATCTTATTTTTAAGATATACGGGGATAAAAAAAACAGCAACAATAATTAATGTTGCAGCAGCCATCCATTCGTAAGTTGCAATAGCTAAGCCAAGTGTAAAACCGGCACCGCTCATTCCAATAAATTGTTCTGCTGAGATATTAGATGCAATTAATGATGCACCAATTGCCCACCATGTTAATGAGCCTTCTGCAAGAAAATAATCTTTAGAGTTGGCACTTTCGGCCTTTTTTCTGTTGTAAATCCAGAGGCCATAGCCCGCTACGATTACGAAGTAGACCAGAAATACAATGTAATCTGGTGTTTGGAGTGTATTCATTTTTGTCTAATTTGGTTTGGAAGGGCTGAATTTATTAAAAAATATATTTATTTAAGATATTTTCGTAAAATTCTTGTCGGCCGCTGATGATTTTAGGTTCTCCAAACTCTACTGCTAAGTCTCTCAGGTCTTCCAAAGCTAACTTTCCATCTTCAAAATCTTTTCCTTTTCCGGAATCAAATGAGGCGTATCTATCAGCTCTTAATTTTTTGTATTCAGATTTTCCAATGATTTCATCAGCCACTAATAAAGCTTTAGCAAAAGTGTCCATGCCGCCGATATGTGCATAAAACAAATCCTCAGGGTCGGTTGAGTTCCTTCTGATTTTTGCATCGAAATTAATTCCGCCACCTTGTAATCCTCCGGCATCAACAATCACCAGCATGGCCTCTACCAGTTCGGTAATATTATTCGGAAACTGATCGGTATCCCATCCGTTTTGATAATCGCCCCTGTTAGCATCTATAGAGCCCAATAAGCCTGCATCCGCAGCTACTTGTAATTCATGTTGGAAGGTGTGCCCTGCAAGTGTAGCGTGGTTTACTTCAAGATTTAATTTAAAATCGTTTAGTAAATCATATTGTCTTAAGAAGCCAATAACAGTTGCCGCATCATAATCATACTGGTGTTTAGAAGGTTCGCAGGGTTTTGGTTCGATAAAGAAAGACCCTTTAAAACCGTTTTTCCTTGCGTAATCTTTTACAGTATGTAAGAAACGGGCGAAATGCTCTTGTTCTCTTTTCATATTTGTGTTCAGAAGGCTCATGTAGCCCTCACGGCCACCCCAGAAAACATAATTTTCGCCACCTAATGCAATTGTCGCATCTATTGCTGCTTTGACTTGTGCGCCTGCATGGCTCACCACCTCGAAATCGGGGTTGGTAGTAGCTCCATTCATATATCTTTTATGTGAAAAAAGATTGGCCGTACCCCAAAGTAATTTAATGCCGCTTTGTTGCTGCTTCTGCAAAGCATATTGCACCAATGCCTGCAAGCGTCTTTCGTTTTCTACGATATCATTTCCGTAATCTACCACATCCACATCATGGAAACAGTAATACGGCAAATTCATTTTCGTCATAAATTCGAAAGCTGCATCCATTTTGTCTTTAGCCCTTTCAATAGGGTCGCTCTTGATATCCCATGCGAAACTCTGTGTGGGTTCGCCAAAAGGGTCTGATCCATTTGCATTGAAAGAATGCCAGTATGCACATGCAAACTTCATGTACTCTTTCATGGTTTTTCCCTGCACCATTCTGTTTTCATCATACCATCTAAAAGCTAATGGGTTATCAGATTCTTTGCCTTCAAAACTAACCTGCCCGATTCCTTTGAAGTATTCTTTTTCTCCTGTTACGATTGACATCTTATAATTATTTTATTGTATTTAATTTTTGAATGAGTAATTCTTTCCATTCCTGGTAGGCTTCTTCGTAAACAGAAGTATGGTTGGGTTCTACCAGTTTTAATTGTTTGGTATTGGAAAATGCTTCCGCTGTTTCTTTATAATATCCTATACCAATCCCAGCTCCTAAGGCAGCACCTGCGCTCCCATCATTTAAATAAAGTTCTACCGGAACCTGAGTAGCTCCAACAAAAGCTTCTAAAAACACATCGCTTAAGAATAAATTAGCTTTTCCGGCTCTAATTACAGAGGGATTTAAACCATTTTCCCGCATAATATCTAACCCATATCTAAAAGAAAAAGCAATACCTTCCTGTACGGCTCTAAGGATGTGCGCTTGATTGTGTTGATTTAGATCTATATTTTGAAAATGAGCGCCAACCACTTTGTTATTAAGCATTCTTTCGGCTCCATTTCCGAAGGGAAGGACTCTTAGACCATTACTTCCTGGAGTTATCTTTGCGGCAAGCTGATTGATCTCGTTATAAGATAAATCTTTTGCTACTAAATTTTTGCTCCAGCTGTTAAGTATCCCGGTACCATTGATACACAATAAAATCCCAGTTCTGGTTTTTTCGGGTAGGTAGTTTACATGGGCAAAGGTGTTAATTCTTGATTCATTATCATAAACCAGGTTTTCGCTCACTCCGTAAATTACTCCAGATGTTCCGGCAGTTGCGGCTACTTCGCCAGGATTTAGCACATTTAATGATAAAGCATTATTTGGCTGATCTCCTGATTTAAAGGTGACTATTACAGTACCAGAGAGCCCAAGTTCTTCTGCAACTTTACTTTTTAATTTTCCATGATTTGAAAATACAGGTTGAACTGCTGGAAACATACTTTTGCTAAAGCCGAAATAATTTAAGATGAGCTCTGAAAGTTGATTGGTTCTGAAATCCCAGAAAATACCTTCTGATAATGCACAAATACTGGTAGTGATTTCTCCGGTTAGCTTCATTGCTATGTAATCGCCTGGAAGCATTACCTTATCAATTTGATCGTAAATGCGGGGTTCGTTTGCTTTTACCCAAGCTAATTTCGAAGCTGTAAAGTTTCCCGGAGAATTTAAGTGCGTCTTGAGGTTCTCCTGAATACCAATTTCCCTGAATGCTTTTTCGCCAATTTCTACAGCCCGGCTATCACACCAAATGATTGAATTTCTTAAAACTTTTTGTTCCTTATCTACTATTACCAAGCCATGCATTTGGTAGGCTATTCCTATAGCGGAGATTTTTTTTGGATCATAAAGGCCAGAGGAATTAGCTTTAAGAATAGCTTTTTGAGTATACTCCCACCAAACCTCAGGAGATTGTTCTGCCCAACCTGGCTGCAAAGCAATTATTTCAGCTTCCTTTTCGGGGAAGCTGGTTGATAGAAGTAATTCCTGAGTTTGCGCATCTACTACAGATACCTTTACAGAAGAAGTACCAATATCTATTCCTAAAAAAAGCATATATTATTTTAAGTTTATAATTTCTGACTACGCCGTGCAACCGGTTGCATAAAGGTATAATTAAAATTTCATTTGAACAATTTTCATTAAAATTTATTTACTTTTAAACGTTGAAAAAGAAAACTACAATATACGACATAGCTAAAGAGCTTAATATTACAGTTTCTACTGTTTCCAGAGCTCTCAATGGTTTTAGTACGATAAGCGATGCAACAAAAAAAGCTGTTGCAGAAACAGCGGAAAGGTTAAACTACAGTCCGAACAAATTAGCCTCTTCTTTAAAATCTGGCAAGACAAATACTATTGGCGTTATAGTTCCAAGCACACAGGTCCATTTTTTTGCATCCGTTATCCATAGTATAGAACATGTGTTAAAAAACAATGGCTATAATATCTTACTTTATCAGAGTAATGAGTCTCTAGAAAATGAGATCAACGGTGTTAAAACCTTAATGGAAGCCCAAGTTGATGGAATTATAGCTTCTATATCTTTAGAAACAAATGATGTATCTCATTTTCAGGAGCTCATTAACCAAAATAAACCGCTGGTATTGTTTGACAGAACTCACGCAGATCTAAAGGCTCCCTCAGTTACGCTGGATGATTTTAAGGCAGGCTATATTGCAACACAACATCTCATCGAAAAAGGATATCAAAAAATAGGTTTTGTTACTACCAATCATCAAATCCAAATCTTTAACGACCGCTTTAAAGGATACCAGGCGGCTTTAAAAGATCATGATATGGAATACGACGAGAAAAGGGTAATTTTTGGAGGGCTTTCTATTAAAGATGGGCGTTATGGTGCCGCTAGGCTATTAAGGCTTGAAGATGTGCCAGATGCTATTATTGCAGGCGATGACTTTACAGCTTTGGGTGTAATTAAAAAATTAAAAGAAACCAATAATGTACCCCCAAAAATTGGTGTAATGGGCTTCTCAAATGAAACTTTTTCTGCATTTATTACTCCAAATTTATCCACAATTGATCAGAAAAGTAATAAAATGGGTACCGAAAGTGCAAATATGTTCCTGAAAATGATCAAAGGGAAAGTAACCTATAATAAGGCTGAGCATATTGTATTAGAACCCTTATTAGTTGAACGACAGTCTACTGGCAAATAATCAAGTGTGTAATATTATTGTAGGATCCAGATAAAGAAAATAAGGTTTGCGCTTTTTAGATTATCTTTGTTTTCTGAATTTAGTTTTTGCGTATATTTACTCATAATTATTCAGAGACTTAATATTTTCAACAATGTCAGACAAAAAGATCACTATCCTGTATGTAGATGATGAAGAAAATAATCTTATTTCCTTTAAGGCGAACTTTAGAATTAAGTATAAAGTTCATATTGCTATAAGTGGAGATGAGGCTCTGAAAATTATGGAGAAATATCCTATTGATGTAATTATTACAGATCAAAGGATGCCTAAAATGACTGGTGTAGAATTTTTGGAAAAAGTTCTCGAAAAATATCCTGATCCTATGAGGATCCTGTTAACAGGATATGCAGATATGAATGCGGTAGTTGATGCTGTTAATAAAGGGAAAATATTTCACTATCTAACCAAACCATGGAATGAAGAAGAGCTTGATATGACTATCAAAAGAGCATATGAGGTTTTGCTGGAAAAACGCGAAGTGGAGAATATGAACGAAAAACTGGCTACATCTAATGATCAGTTGGAGTTTTTATTGCGTCAAAAATTGCTTTCTTAAGCTTGTTGCACAATTTGTATGGCCTTAACTAAAGCTTCATATGTATAAGGTTTTCTGAGTACTCCGCTTACAGATTCGTAATTTGAAATCGCATTGATATCATTTTTGTTTAAGGATGTGGTAATAGGGATGATGCAATAGTAATTTTTAATTTCTTGGGGTAATTTTTCAAATTCTTCTATAAACTGGAAACCATTCATCACAGGCATCATAATATCCAATAGGATGATGGACATTTCTGTAGCAGGAGGGGTGATTTTTATAAAATCTAAGGCTGAAACTCCGTTGCTAAATATTTCATTTTTTAAGCTTAATCCTGTTTTCTGGATAAGCTTTTCTGCAATAAAGCAATCAAGTTCTCTGTCATCTATAATTATGAATGATAATTTCATCTGTATTCTTTTTTGATTTTACATTACATGTACAACAATGAATTTTAAAATCCCTTGTTCATTAATTTGAATTCTCATTTGTGCGGTATAAGCACCGTAAAAGTGGTTCCCTCACCTAAAGCAGAGTTTACATCTATTTTTCCATTCAATTTTAACAGGGCACTTTTTACATTAAACAATCCGAAACCTGAACCCGATTCCTGAACGTGAGCCCTAAAGAACAGATTAAATATTTCATCTATATATTTTTTATCTATTCCTGTTCCATTATCACTAACAGTAATGGTAGCTGTACTCCGAAATACTTCTATATTTAAGGAAACTAATTTACTATGGTTACCCTTTTTTTGATATTTGAAAGCATTAGTAAGTAAATTGTTGATGATTAAGTTTATGGATACGAGATCGTTCCAAAAAGGTTCGTTTTGTTTTACATGAATTTGGAAATCAATATGCGCAGCTCTGGCATAGATAGCAAAAATGGCTTCAGTCTCTTTTACAACCTCATTAAAATCAATTGATGTTATTTTTAGCTCCCCTCTCTCCAGGCTATAATAATCATGCATGTTTAAGATAAAAGTATCTAATTTCGAGACAGATTTCTCCATCATGGTTAAGATTTCTTTTATCTCATCTATATTATAGGTTTGTAAGGCAAGATTAATCCCTCCCGAAATCCCCACTAACGGGCCTCTAATATCGTGGCTCACACTATAGGCAAATTTATCAAGCTCTACATAAGCTTTTCGCAATTCTTCGTTCTTAATACTCAACATAGAGTTTGCCATATAGAATTTATTAGACTCTTCAATAGCAGAAATTATATCCTCATCTACCCAGGGTTTTTTTACATATCTAAAAATATGACCTCTGTTAATCGCATTAATTACCGATTCTATATCTGTGTAAGCAGTTAAAAGAATTCTTATAGGATGTGGATGTATGCTTCTTATTTCTTCGAAAAATTCTACACCTGTTTTTTCTGGCATCCTTTGATCACAGAAAATAACTCTGATGTCTGGATTTTTGTCTAGGTAAGCTATTGCCTCTGTTGAATTTTGAGCTGTATAAATGATATAATCTAATCTTAAAGAGGCTTTAAAACCAATTAAGTTGTTTAGTTCATCATCCAGATAGAGTATTTTGATTTTTTCTGACATGCCGGGTGGGCTATTTTATAAAATTGTTGCAATAAGTGTGCGACAATAATTCTATGCTAAAATTATCTTATGGATGATGGGAATCTGAATGATCATTTCGGTACCCTCCCCAAGCTTGCTTTTGATGATAATATCACCACTATGCTTTTTAATAGTATTATAGGCGATAGACATACCAAGCCCAGTACCTTCACCTACATCTTTAGTAGTAAAAAATGGATCAAAAATTTTCCCTTTAGTAACATCATCCATACCAGATCCATTATCTTTAATACTGATGTAAATATTCCCTTCACTGTTTGTAGTGGATATTTTTAATTCACCTTCACCGCTTTCACCATGTACTTTAGTAATGGCATGAATAGCGTTTGAAATTATATTTAAAAATACCTGGTTAAGCTTTCCAGGGTAGCATTCTGCAGTGGGGATGTCACCATACTCTTTCACTACTTTAATTCTGCTGCTGTTTAAGGTGCTGTTCATGATGATTAAAGTCGAGTCTAAACCTTCATTAATATCCGCTTTCTTAAGGTCATCCTCATCTAAACGAGAAAAAACTCTTAATCCCTTAACAATTTCTGCAGTTCTGGTGGCACCTTCATGAATTCCTT
The DNA here is from genome assembly GCA_045629485.1 of Pelobium sp. Lineage (GTDB taxonomy): Bacteria > Bacteroidota > Bacteroidia > Sphingobacteriales > Sphingobacteriaceae > Pseudopedobacter. Next base: position 7,886 of record JAZQRF010000191.1, read on the forward strand.
TAAGAAGATGATTGATCTCAATTTTTAAGTAATCAAAATCTAAATCTTCCTTATAATCTTCAATCTCCTGTTGCTTTTCCGATTTAGATTTCTCGGATAAACCAATACTTTCTATATTTTCTAAAGCTTCTAATAGCTGATTAACATCTCGGGTTAGGGGATAAACATTAGAGGTTACAAAATTGATAGGATTATTAATTTCATGAGCAATACCCGCAGTTAGCTGACCTAGTGAGGCCATCTTTTCTGATGCTACCAATTGAGATTGCGTTTGCTTTAAATCTTCTAACGTCACACTCAATTCTTCATTGGTCTCTATTAATTCATGCGTTCTTTCTAAAACTTTTTGTTCCAAAACCACATTTTGCTCTCTTACGATACGGGCATTTTCTTTAGCTACAGCAAGTGCCTCTGCCTGCGATGCTTCTTTTTCTTTTTTCAGGATATTGATCCTGTCTGCTAAAGCCAGAGAAAGTAAGGTTACCTCCAGGGCAGTACCAATTTGCATTGTATAATTGGTGTAGAAGTTATAAGGTAAAATGCCATAATTTCTAAGAATAAATAAAATTAGACCTATGAAAAAGACACTCCACGCCAGGAGAAAAAATTTCGCTGGTCTGTATCCCTGTAAAGCAATTTTAATTGCAACAAGGTAAATAATAAAGATAGTGCTAACTGCCGAAATATCTATAAGCCTGTAGCTGATGAGGTCTAACCCAATAAGTTTAGTTAATATGGCTGCCGAGTATAGCGTTAAAGAAATTATAAATAAGTGATTTAATTTTGGAGTTCTATCTTTTGTTTGCAGAAAAATTTTAATAAATACAATTCCGAAGATACCCGCTATACCAGGGAAAACAACCAGGGCTTTATGCACTAATAAAGGAGAATTATTAAACAGGTATTTGAAGCCATAGCCTGATAATGTTATTTGAGTAAATAGGGTAAATAGAGTGTATAAAACATAAAATAAATAACCCTTATCTTTTGTAGAAATAAATAAAAATAAGTTATAAAAAACCATCACTAACAGTATACCAACTAAAACTCCCCAAAACATGTCATGATGGATATTATATTCTGTGATGCTTTGAGGGTCTCCAATTACACATGGGAGAACCATTTGTAAGTTGCTGTTTACTTTAACAAAGTAACTGGCGGTACTGTCTTTAGGTATACTCAGACGAAAAATAGGATTTTGGTGAATGAACTTTCTATTGTTAAAGGGCAAATTGTTAGAAACAACCTCTTTATGGTAGCGTCCGTTTCTTAGAAAGTACAGTTCGGTGTTTTCTAATGATGGATTTTCTATCATTAGAAAAAGAGCTTCTTTTTGACTAGTGTTTTTAACAGTAAATTTTAACCAGAAATTAGATTTGCTTAAAGGCAGGCTAATTGTTTTGGATTTAGATTTTACAAAGTTACTGGATTGGGCAACTTTATAAATATCTAAGTTACGTGAGGGATCTTCTAAAATAGAAATAGCATCTCCGATTCGGATATTTTCTTTTTGATAAGTAACAGGTTGGAAAGCAAGCGTTTTTAAAGATAAACTTAAAAGGGCGATGATTAAAATATTAACCTTGATGTTATTTTTTATTTTCATCTTAATGAAATAGTGTTTTTTCTATAGGTAACCTCAGTGCCCTAACTTCAGGATAATCTGCAACAGATATCTTTGCCAGAAAAACTTCAGCGTTATTTTCGCCTAAAGTAGTTATTGTTTTGAACTCTTTTCTGAGATCTTTTAATTCTTTAATATCATTTGCATCTAAGCCTGCCCCATTCCCATGAAGTATCCGTGAAAACAAAAATAACGGTGAAATTAACGGATGCACAGCGATGTTTAACTGCGTGGCTTTAAGCCAGAAGCGCTCCATTGCTCTTCCTCCTTCAAAAAAATTATGAAGATTAAAGTCCGGCAGGGTAATTAAGCAAAGTGCAGAAGCACCCTCCATGGTTTTGTTTGCCAAGGCATCAAATGCTTTTCCGGCCTCTAATCTCTTTAAAAAACTAATCACTTGTGGGTCCCTTATCATGCCTAAAGCAGCCAGTTGAGAATTGTTTAAACCAAGGGTTGTTACATCAATCCCGTCTCTGGAGGTTTCGGCGTCTTTGGTGGTCCACCTCATTTCCCTTTCCACGAAATCATGATGGCCATCAGGATTCATTAACCTTATTCTATCACAAATACCTATTATTTTTGCAAAAAAGGCCAGGTCCTTTGGTTCTGTAAAGTACTTGAAATTTACATTTGGAATAGTTTCAGTAATGGCTTGTAAATCTGCTATAGCCATTTTGGGCAAAGGCTGGTTCAAAGAAGCATTCCTGTTGGTACATCTTTCAACTATTTGTAAGCTCAGGTCCTTGATCTTTACATCTGTTTGTTTTGCTTTTTCAAAAGAAATAATGGCAACTAATCTTTCATCATTCGTTAAAGGTAAAAACTGATACGTTGCATTTAAACCCTTTTCTTGTGCTTTGATATAAAGATTCTCAAAAGCAGCTCCAAAAGATATAAATGAGGCGGTCTTTTTAAAATCTCCAAATGAAAATGATCTTTGCTCTTCGTGAAAAAGGAATATATGGCCATGTTTAAACAACCATTTCCAAGGCTGGTCGTTACCGGTTGAAGGAGCTGCATTTGCTGCGGTGACGAGCTCTTTAACAGTTGGCTCTTCGATAGGAATGGCAGGTGTAGGGCGGGGGCACTTATCCGCCATTTCATGCATCTCTGTAACGGTCAGCGGCAGATGTGGATTTTCTAAAATGCCACTATTTTTTGTCGTGTCAGCATTGTCGCTCACCAGCTCTTCCAGATCAATGTAATATCTCCCTGAAGAGGTGTACTGATTTAATAATATTCTTCGGCAAACATCGGCTGAAACGGCACCTCCTAAGGTAACCGAACTTGCAAGTTGTGGCCATGTATTAATAGTTTGCTGAACTTCCACCATAGATGCTTTCCCTCTGTAGGAAATGTTTTCGGCACCCAGCATTTGTAAAATAATAGGAATTTTATCTTCGTTAGAAAGCTCTTTTATGGTTTGAGGATTAATCTTGCTGGCAGTACCATGAAGCAGTGGCCGGTTAGGTTCCAGGTCAAAACGTTCCACATCTAGCATACCTCTATCGCTTGTATCCATTATCACCGGAATCCCAAGCTCACGAGCTTTATACCTGGCAATAATTTTCATGTCCAATCCATCACACTCATCAACCAATATATCTAACTTTCCGTTATTACTAAAAAACTGATCAATATTTTCTTCGGTTAAGCCATCAAAAAAACAAGTAACTTTTAAAAATGGGTCAATTTCTGAGATCTCTCTTGCTGCAATTACAACTTTTGGGATTCCTAAATTAGCTGCACCAGTTCTGATGCGGTTCATATTGCTCAACTCTAAAACATCAAAATCGGCAAGACGAAGTTCGCCAAAACCTCTCTCCATTGCCAGTGTCAGCGCAATAGACTGACCAACAGACAACCCAATGATACCGATTATCTTTTGAGAAAGAGTTGATCTCTCCTGTTTGGTGATTTTATACTGATTTCTATTGGTTCTAACTTCAATAAATTCTTCTTCATCCAGCAAATGAACAAGTCTTTGGCTCCAGGGATAATAAACCCATACACCGTATTCATGTAATTCTGTATGATTAAGGTGTTTTTCGATTAAACCTTTATAATCTTCTTCTTTTATCCTGACAGCAGGTTGCTGGCATTTTATGAGTTCTTTTAGCTGATCGTAAACTTCATCATGCACAAAAGACACCTTATTTTCTTTAAAAAGAGTATTCAGCTGAAGCTGATCTTTCTCGTTGGAAATTCTTAGAATAAGAGGCTGATAGGAATTACTTAATTGTAACGAGTGATTTCTTAAAGACTGAATTTTTTCTAACATGTTGTTATGACTCATTTTTACGAACCTCTTATAGGATATTTAATTGATCTTCATCGATTTCATCATACATTTTAAAATCTCTCATAAAAGTGTTTGCTATTGTCGCTTCTAAATCCCAGTTTTCAAGGCCCTCAACTTCTATTTCGTAATGAATTTCAATTTGCTTCCTCCTTAGCTCTTCTACCCTTATAATATTTAAATATTCTCTTAGTTTAAAGATAGCTTCCCGTTCTTCTTCTATAGCTTTTACCAGCGTTTCCGGATCCTTCAGGATCATGGTAGTAGCCAAAAGATCTAATTTAGGATAGTAAAAAGTGCCCTCGTTGCCAATGCTGGTTTCTATTTCATAACCAGAATTTAATCCCATCTTAACCGTATAAGGTGCACAAAGTGCGAAAATTGATTTTAATCCTATTTGAGTAGAAATTGCCACACATGCCCTGGAAAGAAATATACTGCCTACACCATAACCGGCTATTTCCCTGGAATTCCAAAGCCCGCAAAATTCACCGGTACCGGATTGCGCATAGTTATAAACCAGCTCATAAATAGCCGGATCAAGTGCTCCTGTTGCTTCTTCAATGGGTAACGGCTGGGTTCCTCCGGCAACATGAATCCTTACTCCGCCATATACTTTTTTTCTGTCTAAAGATTCAACTATAAGTACAAAGGCAGCCGGATTATACATCCATTCATTCTTTGAGGAAGTTACTTTAGTAACTCCGATATTGGTAAGTACCTGTGTATGGCCTTCTATGAAAAGGTTGCAGGTCTCCGGGTCATCTATTGCTCTGAAGGCCCTTAATCTTACTACAGGTTTATCTTTATTTAAACTCGAGTCCATTAAAATTTTAAGTGTATACTCTAAAGTACAATAATAAAAATGATAATTGCAAATACCGCATTATACGATAGAAATAATGTGTTCTTTAAAAGTTGAGGAAACCGCTTCATTTTACAAAGTAATGCTCAATATGGTGTCGTTTCCCGGAAGATCTTTCGCCCTAAAGATGATTCGAGAACCTTTAAGCGAATGATTGAATGCGGTAACCGTATAGTTCCAGTCTAATTGGTTGTGGTCCTGCACCGCATAGCCCTCTTCGAGAACCGTTGTTTCCTGAGAAATGATTTGCACCAAAACAGTACTCACAATAAAATCGTCTATCACACTAACAGTAATGATGTTTCCTGGAACACCTTCATAGCTTCGAAGATCAGGCATTTCTTCTATTTCGGGCGGACACTGGAAATCAGTGATCGCCACATTGAATGCTGTTTGACCGGCCTTAGCTTTAGCCTGGTAAGCTGCTTTTTTAATTGGATCTTTGACGCATGCCTTCGCATAGGCAACTGCCCTGGCAAACCTGGCTCTGGCAAGAACCATAGCTGGCGTGGCTGATTTGGCTGTTTTTCTGGGCCGGCTGGCTATTACCGTCCTTCCGGCTCTTTGTCTAAAAACCAGCAGCTCTCCCAGTGATCCGCTTAAGCCATAAGTAATTACATTTCTCTTGGATATTGCCATCAGGTTTGGATTTGAATGTACAACTCAATAAATAGTGATCTAATTTATTTAACTAAATGCAAAAATCCTAGGGGCAGGCAGGGCGTGAAACAAATTGAAACCTAAATGAAACAAATTGATGCCTATCAGAGAAATGAATAGGGAGAACAAGTGAGACGTACACACCTTTCGAAGGAGAATCCTGAAATCTTTGACCGCTGGAAGAGAACTTTATGGTTAGCGTATGACAAGCGTACTTCGAGCGTACTTTAATGAAGTTAAAGTATAGGCTAAACTATGGGGAATGATAGCAGGCAATTTACCCTGATCTAAACGTTTTTCAATGTAGAAACAAGTGGTTTGCCCATCCTGCACTGTCCCGGTATCGATGCCGGCAACGATTGCGTATTTTTTTTCTTTAATATCTTTCTTTTTTGAGCGAAAACTATCTACAATTGTTAGAACCAAATAC
>JAZQRF010000192.1:0-2818 GCA_045629485.1 Pelobium sp.
TAACATTACATCTACCTCTGGCAAATGCTTTTCCAGAATAGAAAGAACTCCTGGAGTATGAGCAATATCACCAATGTTGAATGTTTGCCAGGAAGAACAAAGAAGTACAGTTTTTTGTGTTGACATAGCCTTCAACCATCCTGAAGACACTGTCATCATAGCCACGGTTGCCAGAGTACCTCTTACGAAAGCTCTTCTATTTAATCTTTTATCAGCTTTATCCATCGTTTTTTAAGCTATAAGTTTTTGTAAATCCTTCATGGTTTTTTCTTGAATTCCTTCTACATACGCCATGGCTTTTTTAGCTATTTTAACCGCATCAGTATAATTATTATGGATATGAAACAATTGATTTGATATTTGAGAATGTGGGGTTTCATCCATCAGAAAATACCAATCACCTAATCCTATATCCCTCCACATCTGTCCTTTTCTGGTGTCTGTTGACTGCTTAATATGAATGCTAGGTATACCGTTTGCTACAGCCATAATTAAGGAATGCGGCTCGCAACAAACCATTGCTCTTGCATTCTTGTAGACGCTGGTAGCTTCATCCGGAAGCCAGAAACTACTGCGCCAGACTACATTTTTCTTAATTTCTTCCGGAAGAGGATCATACAACATCTCTTTACTTAACTCCACCTGCTGGGTAACCTCCGGACAGACAAGAACTTTATGTCCTGTGCTTTTTATCCAGGTGGTCATTACTTCTCTCAACTTAGCACCATCCCTACCTTTAAATGCCATAGAGATGGCGTAACGTTCCTTTTCACTTGCTGACGGCGCCCTATTTACTATTTGCCAATAAGGAGTAAAGCGTAAACGGGGAATGACACAAATAAACTCTCCGGTTTTTAAACCAACAGAATCTAAATAGTACTTTGCTTTTTGATCGTCGTAAATTTTTATCCCAAAAGTAGAGTCAGGAGCAAACTCCTGTACAGGACAAGGATTATTTAATGTTTTAAGATATTTCAGCGACTCGGTATCCCGACAATAAATAAATGATGCCTTTGCTATAAGCTCGAATAAAGCCGGATCTACCTCATCTAAAGATACTCCATAAATCCCGAAAGGCTTCCCTGTATTTTTTAGCCAGGAGGACAATTCTTTATTTGCAGTAACGTAGGGTCCGGAACTATGAATCATAAAAACACATTCCTCAAAGGCTTGTCCCAGTTCAGCGGTAACTTCATCTATCCCACTTTTTACTATACGGAGTTTAGGAAATGTCTTTCTAAGCAGATCTTCTACACCACGATCGTAAGCTTTTGGCCATAGTACAGGCTCAATTTCAGGTAGAAATTTTTCCAGTATAGCGAGTAAGCCAAAAGTATGTCCTATATCTCCAATATTTAGAGTTTGCCATCCTGAACGAATAAGTATCTTTTTCCTTTTACCTGGGTTTACCGCCAGTACATTGCTTAAGGGTGCAAGCATGGCACCTAAAGAAACTACCGACAGATTCCTGAGAAAAGCTTTTCTATCTTGCATGTTACTTAATTTAATGTGTAATAATTTGGATAATTTAATTAACTATCGCTTCCAAATAAGCTTGATCCTTTATATTTCTATCATCATCAAAAACCCCGAAATTTCTACGGTATCCCCATACGGTATAAGGAATATCATGTTTCTTAAAAATGGATACCATATCTTGAATCCAGCGACGCTGTAAACTCAGATCACTGTACTTAAAGTTGGACCCAAATTCACCACAATGTATCCTTAAACCAGTTTCCTTAGCTTTTTGGAATACATCCTTTAATTTATCCTCTAATTTCTGCCGGTCATAAAAACCATTCATCTGCTTTAGTTTTATCCGAGATTTTTCATCTAATGCATTTATTTGATTCTGCAAAACAAGAGCGCCCGGATAATTTAATTTAAGCCCGGAAACACCTTCGGTATTCTCATAACTGTTTACATTGTAATGAGTAAGGAGACCGGGGTGATAATAATGAAAACTTAATATGATATTCGGATCTCCTTCCGGAACTTTGAGTTGCAAAAACGTGGTCACCGAATTGAACTTATTAGAACCTAAAAAAATTACTCGGTTAGGCTCAAGCTTACGTAATGCATGAATAGTTTTTTCAGAAAGCTTGTTCCAAATCTCCGGATCAGGAGCTACAGGTTCATTTAGTAATTCATACGCTAATAATTCATTTGGGTACTTTTTAAACTCGATCGATAACTGCTCCCATAAATTAATAAAATGGTCCTGTGCATCCTTACTTTCCCATAAAGAGATTTGTCCGGGTTTGGACTTCAGTTGTCTGCTAACATTAAGATCATGAAGGTCAAGGATAATACGCATATTATTCTTTTCGCACCATTCAATCACATTATGAATAAGCTGAAAAGTTTCCTTGTTCTTTTTGCCATCTTCCTGATAAAGTATATCTTCTGCAACTGGGAGCCTGATGTGATCAAACCCCAAGTCCTTTAGTTGCAGAAAATCTTCATAGTTAAAATAATTAACACGTTCTGGGCCAGCTCCAACACTTGTTTGCGAGAGCCATGCGCTAATATTAATTCCCTTTTCATATTCAAAAGATGTTTGACCCACGGTTTTTAACAGCTGCGCTTTACATGAAAACAATGTGATACTGTTTATTAAAACAGCAAGCAGAAAAACGAGGTATTTTCTATCCATCTTTATATTAATCAACATCTTATATCTTTTACTAAGCCCCATTACTTTAGTACCCAAAGTCCTGATTGATTGCACCTTGTGAAGCTTCAACAACGGCTTGTGGGATAGGTAGTATTTCGCTTTTATTAGGCGTAAAACTTGCGGCAAAACGATCAATAA
>JAZQRF010000193.1:0-9108 GCA_045629485.1 Pelobium sp.
GCTCCACTGTTTAAGCGTTTTCCGCAAGGGGAGATATACCTTAAAGCCTTTTTTAAGCAGTGCTTCACGGGTTTTTTTTTCGCTCCTGGGTAAAGTATACACTGGGAGCCACTGGTAGCCGTCCTGCTGTTTTTTCATCTTAATATGAACACTGAGATATTATCAATACAAGGTAAAAAATAATTCTACTTTAGCGCAGCCAACCCTTTTTAATTTCTTTACTTAATTATTCCATCCATTTCTTATTCTAGAAAATATTTTTTGCCACCATTTTTTTTCGGTGTCACTTGTATAGTACCCAGAATCATAATAGCCTGTATAATCAGAATAATAATAATGTCCATATCCCGAAGATCTGGAATAGTTTGTAGAATAATATCTGTTGTACAAAGGATCTCCACTGAAGGCATTTAATACAATCACGATATTTTGGAGACCATATTCTAAGGCCAGGCGATTCGGAATGCTGGCGGCAGAATGTTTAGAAACCCCTGAGCGGATGATGAAAAGGTTAATATCCGTTTGCCTGATGAGTGGTATGGAATCTGACACCAAGCCTACGGGAGCTGTATCCAACAGAATATAATCATAATCCTTCCTAAGGATCTCCAGAAGCTGGACCATTCTTTCATTATGCAGGAGTTCAGAGGGATTTGGTGGTACAGGACCTGAAGGAATAAAGTCTAAGAATTCCATGTCGGTTTTATAAATGATTTCCTCCAAGATACTTTGATTAGACAGGTAAGTGCTCAAACCTTTCTTGTTATCATTTCCAAAAGTCTTATGAAGTTTAGATCTTCGTAGATCGGCTCCTATTAAAATTACTTTTTTATCAATTAGTGCTAAGGTGCTGGCAAGGTTTACAGAAACAAAAGACTTTCCTTCCCCGGAAATTTCCGAAGTAATACAGATCACCTTACTTTGTTTTTCGCTGGCGAGAAAGCTCAAGTTTGTTCGGACTGAGCGGATAGATTCAGCAAAAACAGTTTTAGGCTTTTGTAAAGATAAAGCTTGCTTATTATCCTGATCCATATAGCCTGGAAATTTACGAATTACACCGATAATAGGAATATTTGTGAGATTCTCGATCGTTTCTTTATCATAAATATAAGGATTAAGAACCCTAACCAGAACAATTAAACCTATTCCACCGGCAAGCCCGAGGAAGATACAGGTTGTATAGATACTTGGGGGTATAGGAGCTACAATTTGATATGCTGGCAATGCTTTGTTCACAATAGAAGCACCAGGTATAACAGCTGCCCTGCTGATCTGAGCCTCCAATCTTTTTTCAGAAAGATAGGAGAACACTTTTTGATTGATATTAAAATCAGCCTGTAGATTTACAAAGTCTTTCTCTGCACTTGGAAGAACATTAAGGCTTTGTTGAGTTAGCCTGATCTGGTCTTCGATATATTTGATGGTTTTTTGATTTCGGATCCTGAGTAATTTTATATTGTTAATAATTGCTCTCTTCGTACCATCAATCTGTTTAATGATATCTTCTACAGGCTGGGAGTTATCATTAAAAAGGGTTAAACGCTTATCCCTTTCTAATATCTGCTTATTTAGCTGATCTATAAGCCCGGCAAGCAGAGGATCGGGGCTACCCTCTAAGTTGAAATTTATGCCTACATTATCGTTGTTGTTTTGTATCTGTTGCTCTAGCTGATCGATAGCTAATTGCTGTATATTTAAGATGTTTTTTTGACTTTGCTGTTCGGTTAACTGACCTACGTAAATTTGGGTGCTGGTGGGTAAATCTACAAGGTTATTTCCTTGTTTAAATTCTGCCAAAGCAGAACCGGACCGCTTAACCTGCTGAGTAAGAAAATTAAGCTGACTTTCTATAAAAGTGATCATTTGTGAAGCAGACAAACTTTTTTCACTTTGATCGGAGTCTAAATATTCCTGAATAATAGCATTTAGTATATCGGCAGCAAATCTTGGATTCAAATCCGTAAGTGTAAGCAACATGATATTAGAACCTTTGGAGGCTTCCCGCATATTTAGCCCAGTGCTTATTCTTCCAAGAAAATCTTGTTCACTGTTGAATTTAAAGCTATATTCAGCTCCTATTGGTGCAAAGCTGCTTTTAACAATAAAGTGGACGTTGTCTGCTTCAATTAATTTGCCAAAACTATATATCTCTTCGATATAACGATTGTTTTTTTTATAGTGAAGTTCGAAATCTTTATTGTTTAATCTTTTGATTCTGAATATTCCAGTATTGACATTTAGAGAATCCTGGTAAACGATATCTATAGGGAAAGGTACCTGTGGGTAAAGATCTGATGTACGCAGACGACCTTCCAAATAGTAAGATATTTTATAATCTAAACGTGAGACTGCCGCTAAGATGATATTTCTTGATTCTATTACAAAAGATGCGGATTGAATTTTGTTTCCTCTTTCATAAGAAGGACTAGAGGAGTTTAGTAATTCTGAAAATTCGCTTCTTTTCTCATCAAATTTTAAGGAGGCAGTAGTAATATAAACTGGAGGGGTATACCATAAATAGAGATAGCCTATTACAAGAGCAAGCATTACACAACCTACTATCCAATACCATCGGCTGTATAGAATTGCTAAAAGTTTTACATAATCGACTTGTTGTATGGTATTTTTGGATTCCTGGTTATCCATTGAATAGTTTTATCTTGAAATGTTATAAATAATTAAAGCAGTATTTAGTATGAGTAAGACCGGCTGTACAAAACTTGTGAAAATTTGTACTCTTTCTGTATTACCAAACACGCGGTGCGGTTCCAGATAGATGATGTCATCATTTTTTAGAGTTAATTTTTTGCTGCTCAGACTGTTGATGTCCTTAAGATTTACGTAAACTACCTCGGGGTTAGCGGGATTTCCCCTTATAATTTTGAGCTTTTTTGGATCAGCCCTTGGAGTAATTCCTCCTGCTTCTCCAATAATATCTATTAGCGAAGTATTGTCCTTTAGTAACAGATAGTTGCCTTGTCTTGTAAATTCCCCCAATAGAGTAACTTTGAGATTTACAATGCTAACATCTATAATAGGGTCTTTTAAAAGACCATCCTGGTAGCTCTTTCGGATCTTTTCTGATGCTTCAGAACGGGTCAGGCCTTGTATTTTTATTTTTCCAATAACAGGCAAAGCTACGGTGCCATCATTTTCAACCCTATAAGTGATCTGAGTGAGCTGTTGTGTTGAGTTTTCACTTGGAGCAATATATCTCATGTCCTGTAGGTTTCTTACAGAAAGCAAGTCATTAACTTTGATTCTATAAACATCTTCCAAATTATTATTATTTACTACATAAACTGCGGATAATGTATCGCTTTTTAAATCATTAGTTGAAGTAAATAAAGCATTACGGTAGTTTTTTGAGCAGGAAGAAAATGTAAGGATTGCTACAATAGATAAACTTAATAAAAAAGCTTTTTTATTTCGGATCAGGTACATCAATAATTTTTTGACAAAAATATGTTTTTTTTTATAAGCATACACCTTCTTGTAAAATAAGTTGTTAAAAATAGGATAATCACATTCTTGTGATACCGAATTTTAGAAAAAGTAGTTAATTAATCTATGAGTATTTCTGCCAATAGGAAGGTATACTGATGTAGCAGCTGTTGGAAGTTGGAGTAAACTATTTTGACAGCTTGAAGAAGCTAAGAAAATAATTATATCTCATCCTAACTAACTTTGAACAAAGAAAATAAGGCTGTGTCAGTACGCCTGATACAGCCTTAAGGGATTTGAAAGAAATTAGACTAAACTTAATTATTTAATCTCTATTTGACGAACAATTTGTTTCGCTTCCTCTTTCTTAGCAACCGAAATGCTTAAGATGCCATCGTTGTATTTTGCCTCGATGTTGGCATCATCTGCACTGTCTGGTAAAGCAAAGGAACGCACAAAAGAGCTATAGCTGAATTCACGTTTGCTATAATTTTTTTCGGTTTTATCATTTTGATGGCTTTGCTCAGCAGAAACGCTCAGCATATTTCTGTCCAGCTTAATCTTGAAATCATCTTTGTTAAGGCCGGGTGCAGCCATTTCAATTTGATAATGATCCGGGGTTTCGGAAACGTTGACTGCAGGAACCCTGGAAATCATCCTGTCAGACAAGAATGAATCGTTAAAAATAGATTCAAAAACATCATTGATTCCGGTACTTAACTGGTTGTTTTTGTTACCGTTGCTAAACTTGATAAGTGACATAAAAAATCCTCCTTTTAATTAGAAAATAGAATACATCTTGTTAAAAAGCTTTCAAATCCGGTACTAGTATTTCAATGCGGATGCCAATCTTTACAAGCGTTTTAAAAAAGGTTTTTTACTGAAAAAATTTCATTTGTAGCGGTGAAATGATGGCAGATCGGGGTAAATTTGGCAGATGGATTGGACTTGGTGAGGCATATCCTGGAGATTAAGCGCTGCGATATTATAATATTCCTATTCTCTTTCTCTTAATAATTACTAAATTTGTTAGCAATGAAAAGATCGGGAACTGCAGATTTACCTTTACACTACGGCTACGTACCGCAATGGCTGGCCGAAAGGATGGGTCGGCTGGGCCTGGCCATTACGGAAGCTATTATCGCTGATTACGGGAAGGAAGAAGTTTTGCGTCGTTTAAGCGACCCTTTTTGGTTCCAGAGCCTGGGTGCGGTAATGGGGATGGACTGGCATTCTTCCGGAATTACCACTTCGGTAATGGGTGCTTTAAAGAGAGCCGTTAATCCGCATAGTAAAGAACTGGGAATTTATATCTGCGGTGGGAAGGGCAAGTCCTCCAAACAAACCCCTTCCGAATTACTGAAATACAGCGAGCTGCATGGGCTGGATGGCGAAAGCCTGGTGCGTTGCAGCAAGCTGAGTGCAAAAGTAGATAATACTGCCGTTCAGGATGGCTTTCAATTGTACATGCATAGCTTTGTATTGAGCGATACCGGTTTATGGACCGTGGTACAACAAGGCATGCGCAATGGGTCGGCAACTGCCAGGCGTTACCACTGGCACTCGGCGGTAATGAATTCTTTTGTAGAGGAACCACATACCGCCATTTGCGGAGCCAACCAGGGCTTGATGATGAACCTGGTAGATAAAGCAGCGCTTCCTTTAAGAAATGCCCTGATGGAGATGACGGCCGAGCATCCCGAAAGGATGATGAAAGAAGTGAGAAGTCTGGTAATGCCGGCCCATCACGATGTACGGGCAGAGGATGTAGACCTGAAACGCCTGGGCGCCATGCTCTGGCTCACCCACGAAAAGCAACCTGCAGATTTTGAGGAATTGCTGTTGCTGCAGGGGATGGGGCCACGTACTTTACAATCTCTTGCCCTGGTGAGTGAGGTAATTTATGGTGCACCCTCACGCTTTAAAGATCCTGCCCGTTTCTCGTTTGCCCATGGCGGTAAAGATGGCCATCCTTTCCCTGTTCCTATAAAAGTTTACGACGAAACGATTGCTGTTTTGAGCAAAGCAGTGCATAAAGCCAAAATTGGGAATACCGATAAATTGCAGGCCATTCAAAAACTGGGAGAGCTCTCCAGAAAAGCTGAGCAGGATTTTACTCCCAACCAGAATTTTGAGGCAGTGATCCAAAAAGAGCGGGACGAATCCTGGCGCTATGGCGGACGAACGGTTTTTGGAAAAGCAAAGCCGCCATTACCGGTACAGCTTAAACTGTGGTGATAGGAAATCAGCCCAAGCAGGGTCTCTTCAGCCCAAGCAGGGTCTCTCGCAGAGGACCCTGCGCAAATATTGCTTCTTAGCATCGTCTCTGTAAGGACGGTGTGCATCTCGCTGACGCCATATTAGGCAATAATGACCTCTTAACCAGCATTCAGGTATTACGGTAATCAAGCCCAGGCACTTCCAGCCGTTTAGCTTAAATTCGGCCTTACAGTCCAAGCAAAAAAAATTCGGCCTTACAGCCCAGGCAGGGTCTCGCAGAGGACCCTGCGCAAAAATCTTCTGCACCTTCATTAAAATCTCCAATAATTTGATTAAAATTGAGGCTGTTATGTTAATTTCAATCATTACCTCTACTTACAATTCCGAAGACTATTTGGAAGACGCCCTCACTTCTTACCAAATTCAGGATCACCAGGAAAAGGAGTTAATTATTATTGACGGGGCATCCACCGACAGCACATTGGCCATTATCAAGCAGCATCAGGAGGTTTATGATGTTCTGATTTCTGAAAAGGACAAAGGCATTTATGATGCTTTAAATAAAGGGATCGCCCATGCTTCCGGTGAAGTAATCGGAATTCTTCATTCGGATGACCTGTTTTACGATGAAAAAGCCTTATCGGAAGTAAGTAAAATATTTGATGGGGATGCTTCTTTGCAGGCCTTGTATGGGGATTTACAGTATGTGAAACGCGAAGATACAGGGAAGGTGATCCGGAATTGGGTATCAGGAGACTGGAATGTCAAAAAGCTTTCATTTGGGTGGATGCCACCTCACCCTGCTTTATTTATCCGCAAAAAGTGTTTTGAAGATTTTGGTAACTATAACCTTAAGTACCACTCAGCAGCAGATTACGACCTGATTCTGAGGTTCCTGTATAAACACCAGATTAAAACTTCCTATTTACCCAGGATCCTGATGAAAATGAGAGTAGGAGGCTTAAGTAATCAATCGTTAAAAAACAGGTTAAGAGCCAACCGGGAAGACCGTGAAGCGATGAAAGTAAACGGGATTTCTTTTGCGGCCCTGGTTTCCGTTTTAAAACCTTTAAGAAAAATCAAACAGTTCCTGAAATAATGTTAATTTTAAATTTTAAAACTTCATGTTCACATATTTAGAATCCGGCTGGGCTTTTTACTGTATCATCATATTTATCTCTGCACTGGTCTCGCTGATCGCGATTCCTTCTATTATTTTCATCGCCAATACCCGTGGTTTATTCGATGATGCAGGAATTGAAAGAAAAACCCATAGCAAAGGTATTTCCCGTTTAGGCGGAGTGGGGATATTCTTTAGTTTCACCATTATTTCGCTGTTATTTGCCCGGTATGATGCCTTTCTGCCAACAAATATTCTCTTGACGGCCTGTATCATTCTTTTTGCAATTGGTTTAAAAGACGACCTTGCCAGTGCAGGCCCCGGGACTAAGTTTTTTATCCAGTTTTTGGTGGCAGCAATTTTGGTTATTTTGGGAAATGTAAGGCTTACGAGCCTATACGGCGTATTTAATATGCAGGAGCTGGAATTTATTCCCAGTGTGCTCATCTCCATTGTCACCATCATGTTTATGGTGAATGCTTTCAACCTGATCGATGGGATCGACGGCCTTGCAGGAACCATTGGCATAGTGGTAAACTTAACCTTTGCCATTCTTTTTTTACACATGGACCAGGTAGAGCTGGCTACCCTTGCTTTTAGTATGGTAGGGGCTTTGGCAGGCTTTCTATACTATAATTATACGCCGTCCCGGATTTTTATGGGCGATACAGGTAGCTTACTTATTGGGTTAATATCGGTAGTGCTGGCTATTAAATTTATAGAATTGAATAAAATAGGCTCAAAAGAGCTAGATCCGGTTTTTATTTCAGCACCGGCCACAGCAGTTGCGGTTGTTATTATTCCTTTATTTGATACTTTCCGGGTTTTTACCTTAAGGATTATCAAGAAAAGATCACCTTTTAATGCCGACAGGAACCACATTCACCACCGGATTTTACGTTTGGGTTTTACCCATCTGCAAGCCACATTCTCTTTGGCCCTCACCAATATTGTTTTTATATACCTGGCCATATTTTTTAAAGACTGGGGCAACTTCGTACTGATCTTTGTTTTTCTGGGACTTTGCGTTTTGATTAATTGGTTAACAACCTACCTGCTGAGGCTAAAGGAAGGCAGAACGGTTTCTTTCTAGTAAGGCTGATGAAGACAGAAAAGGAAAAAATGCTTTCCGGTGAACTCTATTTAGCCGGAGATGCTGAACTCTTGAAGGAAAGGCGACAGGCCAAAAGGCTATTAAGAAAATTAAATGTTACAGAATACCTGGTGACCAAACCGGCAAAGCTTTTACTGGCTGAACTTATTCCCAACGCGTCTAAAAACCTTTACATAGAACCCCCTTTCCATTGTGATTATGGCTATAATATCTATTGCGGAGAGAACGTGTATTTTAATGTGAACTGTGTGGTGTTGGATACCATGAAAATTAGTATTGGTTCTAATGTGCTCATTGGTCCCGGCGTACATATCTATGCAGCCTCTCATCCGCTGGATGCGGCCACAAGAAGAACATTGGAAAATTCTAAACCGGTAAGCATTGGTGATGATTGCTGGATTGGCGGTGGGGCTATTATTTGTCCCGGAGTAAGCATTGGAAAAGGCTGCGTAATTGGTGCCGGATCAGTAGTGACCAAAGATATTCCCGATTTTTCTATGGCAGCAGGCAACCCTGCCCGTATCAAGAAAAAGCTGGAGCCATAGTTTTCCAATCCGGATGGAAACTAGAGGCGTAAACCGCCAATCACCATAAATAAAATTAGGGCGTTCAAACTTATTTATCCGGATTGCTGTTTATGTCTCGTATGGAGCTTTTATATCCCGATCTTTTTGAGACCTTGTTTGAAACGGATGATACCCCACGTATGATCCTGAAAGCGGTATCTCCTGATTTTGAAATCATCAGGCTTAATCATTCCTTCAGGATAGCAAAGTCCCTTTATGGTGAAGATTTTACCGGGAAAAGTTTCCGGGAAATTTATCGGAACCGGGAAGATAAAGAGGAGCTGGAAAACTTGTTGCTGGGAGGGCTGGAGAAAGCAGTACAGGAAAGCAGGGCAGTCAAGCTCGATCCGTATCGTTTAAAAGAAGATTTGGGGCAAAATCATTCGGAATGGCGACAGTTGGAAATTACCCCGGTTAAAGATGGGCTTGCTCATCCTATTTATCTTCTGGTAAGTGTTCAGGACATCACCGGAGAAGTTACCGCAAGACAGCAAATCAAACAGAACGAACAAAGAGAGCAGGAACTGAATGAAGAACTTAGAGCAGCGAATGAAGAACTTAGAGCTACTAACGAAGAATTGTCACTGGCGATAGAAAAGCTTGGAAAGTCGCAGGCCAGCCTGCAATTTTTGAATCACCAACTG
>JAZQRF010000194.1:0-6142 GCA_045629485.1 Pelobium sp.
GCAACTGCAAATACAATCGCTGGTATTCAGAATGGTGCTCGCCAGGTAGAATGTACCATTAACGGTATTGGAGAAAGAGCCGGAAACACTTCATTAGAAGAGGTTGCCATGATCTTAAAAACTCATAATATTGGCAAATACACCAATATCAACAGCAAAAAGTTTTACCAGTTAAGCAATATGGTGAGCCGTATGATGCGTATGCCGGTGCAGCCTAATAAAGCAATTGTGGGTAAAAATGCATTTGCGCACAGCTCTGGAATTCACCAGGATGGGGTTTTAAAATTCAGAGAGAATTATGAAATCATAAATCCTGAGGACGTTGGAATTGATCAATCAGAAATCATATTAACTGCAAGAAGCGGTCGCCATGCATTAAAACATCACTTAGAACGTTTGGGTTATGTTGCAGAAAAAATAAATTTAGACGAAATTTACGAGCGCTTTTTAGTGATGGCTGATAGTAAAAAGGAAATCAAAGATGATGATCTTTTATTGTTAATGGGCGACGGTACAGAGCGTAATTACAAAGATGGAATTACCATTAAGCTTTTACAGGTAATTTGTGGCGATCCGTTAATTCCAACGGCGACAGTGAAGCTGGAAATTAACGAGGTGGTTTATGAAGCCAGTGCATCCGGCAACGGACCAGTGGATGCCACTATTAAAGCGATGGACAGCATCATTAAAAAAGAAATTTCTTTAAAAGAGTTTCATATTGATGCCATACATGGAGGAAGCAATGATGTAAGCAGGGTAAACATGAACCTGATCCATAACGATAAATCCTATCCGGGATATGGCTTCAGTTCAGACATTGTTAAAGCTTCTGCAAATGCTTACTTAGACGCAGTAAATAAATTTATATAATATTGTTATTGCGAGGTCCGAGCAATCTTAATTAAAGGAGTCTCGTCATCGAAACAGGGATATCAACAAAAAGAAAAACTATAAAATTAAATAAAATGAGCAAGACGTTATTTGACAAAGTGTGGGACACTCACGTAGTTCGCCAAATAGAAGGCGGACCAGATGTGTTATTTATTGATCGTCATTTAATACACGAAGTAACCAGTCCGGTTGCATTTTTAGGTTTAAAAAGCAGAGGGATTTCAGTTTTATATCCAGAGCGTACTTTCGCTACTGCCGATCATAATACTCCAACTATCAATCAACATTTGCCTGTAGCAGATCCATTGTCTGCAAATCAGTTAAAAGCATTAGAATCTAATTCTAACGAATATGGCATCAGCCACTGGGGTTTAGGTCACCAAAAAAATGGTATTGTACACGTTGTTGGGCCAGAGTACGGAATCACTCAACCTGGTGCAACTATCGTATGCGGAGACTCTCATACTTCTACGCATGGTGCTTTTGGTGCAATCGCTTTTGGTATTGGTACTTCTGAAGTAGAAATGGTTCTTTCTACACAGTGTATCATGCAGCCAAAACCTAAGAAAATGAGAATCAATGTTACAGGAGAGCTAAGCAAAGGGGTAACTCCAAAAGATGTTGCATTATTCATCATTTCTCAGTTAACTACATCTGGTGCTACGGGTTACTTCGTAGAATACGCTGGTGATGTTTTCGAAAAAATGACAATGGAAGGTCGTATGACTGTTTGTAATTTAAGTATAGAAATGGGTGCCCGTGGTGGAATGATTGCTCCGGATGAAACTACTTTCGAATACGTTAAAGGACGTGAGTTTACTCCAACAGGCGAAGCTTGGGACAAGGCAATGGCTTACTGGAAAACTTTAAAAACAGACGAAGGAGCTATTTTTGATAAAGAATTGACTTTTGATGGTGCTGCTATCGAACCAATGATTACCTACGGTACTAACCCGGGAATGGGAATGGGTATTTCTAATAATATTCCTAATGCAGAAGATGTAGAAGGTGGCGTTGCTACTTACGAAAAATCTTTAAACTACATGGGCTTTAACGAAGGTGATAGCATGATTGGCAAACCGGTTGATTATGTATTTATCGGGAGCTGTACAAACGGAAGGATCGAAGATTTCAGAGCTTTTGCATCAATTGTTAAAGGACGTAAAAAAGCAGATAACGTTACTGCCTGGTTGGTTCCCGGATCTCATATCGTAGAAGCTAAGATTAAAGAAGAAGGTTTATTAGACATCTTTACAGAAGCTGGTTTTGTTTTACGTCAGCCAGGATGTTCTGCTTGTTTAGCGATGAATGATGATAAAATACCTGCAGGTAAATATGCAGTGAGTACATCAAACAGAAACTTTGAAGGAAGACAAGGTCCGGGTTCAAGAACAATGTTGGCTAGCCCTTTAGTTGCAGCAGCAGCAGCAGTTACTGGTAGAGTGACAGATCCTAGAGAATTAATAGAAGTAGTTGGTTAGATTTTGCTTGTTAGTTGGTTAGAAATCTCAAGCCGACTAACAAATTGAAAAAACAACTAAAAATTAATGATTGTGTAAAAGTTGGAAGTTTATTAAAGATCAGATCACCGTTTAATAGACCTAACAACGAGAAACTAAAAACAAAAACTAAAATGGCTTACGATAAATTTACTATACTTAAAAGTACTGCTGTACCTCTGCCAATAGAGAACGTAGATACCGATCAATTAATCCCTGCTCGTTTCTTAAAAGCTACAGAACGTGTTGGCTTTGGCGATAACCTTTTCCGTGATTGGAGATATAATCCAGATAATACCCCAAAAGCAGATTTCGTTTTAAACAACCCTGTTTATAAAGGAAAAATCCTTGTTGGCGGAAAGAACTTTGGTTCTGGTTCTTCAAGAGAACATGCTGCATGGGCTGTTTACGATTACGGTTTCAGATGTGTTGTTTCCAGCTTCTTTGCTGATATTTTTAAAAACAACTGTTTAAACATTGGTGTATTACCGGTACAGGTAAGTCCGGAGTTTGCCGAGAAAATATTCGCTGCAATCTTTGCCGATCCAAATACAGAGCTTGAAGTTAACTTACCAGAGCAAACAATTACTTTAGTTGCTACAGGTGAAAAAGAAACTTTCGACATCAGTTCTTACAAAAAAGATAATATGATTAATGGTTTTGATGATATCGATTACCTGCAAAACATCAAATCAGAAATACAGGAATTTGCAACTCATCTTCCGTTATAATCAGAATTCTACTGAGTAGTAATAATGAGATGCCCAACTTGTTTTGGCATCTCATTATACTGATTTTAGAAACTTACATGTGGGGTTCCGAAATGAATTTGGAATGACATTTTTAATCGCTTGTAAAAAATATACAAAATGCAAAGAAGGAAAATAGAAATAATGGACACCACTCTCCGCGATGGAGAACAAACTTCTGGCGTTTCATTTTCCGTTTCAGAAAAGCTAACTATTTCTAAGTTATTACTTGAAGAATTAAATGTAGACCGCATAGAAATTGCATCTGCAAGAGTTTCTGATGGTGAATTTGAAGCAGTAAAAGCAGTTTGTGAGTGGGCTAAATCCAACAATTGCCTTAATGCAATAGAAGTGTTAACTTTTGTAGATAATGGTATTTCTATAAACTGGATGGAAAAGGCCGGTGTTAGAGTCCAAAACTTGCTTACCAAAGGTTCTTTAAACCATTTAACCCATCAACTAAAAAAAACTCCAGAACAACATTTCTCTGAAATTGCCAATGTTATAGCATTAGCTCAATCAAAAAACATTGAGACCAATGTGTATATGGAAGACTGGAGTAATGGAATGCGTAATTCTCAGGAATATGTTTTTCAATATCTTGATTTTATCACCAAACAACCCGTAAAAAGGGTTTTATTACCAGACACTCTTGGTATTTTAACCCCCAGTGAAACATTTGACTTTATTTCGTTAATTAAATCAAGGTATCCTGATATTCATTTTGATTTTCATGCTCATAATGATTATGATTTAAGTACTGCCAATGTATTAGAATCTGTTAAAGCTGGCATAGACGGTTTACACTTAACAGTAAACGGGATGGGTGAAAGAGCTGGAAATGCGCCAATGGCAAGTGCTATTGCTGTAATTAACGACTTTTTACCTGAGGTAGAAATCTCTATTAAAGAATCTTTCGTGTATACCATCAGCAAGCTGGTAGAAACATTTTCCGGAATCCGTATTCCATCCAATAAGCCAATAGTTGGAGAATATGTCTTTACCCAAACTGCCGGAATACATGCTGATGGCGACAATAAAAAGAATCTTTACTTTAGTGATTTACTTCCGGAACGTTTTGGAAGAAAACGCACTTATGCACTTGGTAAGACATCAGGAAAAGCCAACATTGAAAAAAACCTTCAGGAATTAGGGCTTAAGCTTAACGATGAAGATCTGAAAAAAGTCACTCAGCGTGTTATAGAACTTGGTGATAAAAAAGAAATCGTTACTAAAGAAGATTTACCATATATCATTTCTGATGTTTTAGACAGCAGCAGTTCTTTTGAAGAAAAAGTGGTTATGCAATCTTATGTTTTAACACATTCTAAGGGTCTGCGCCCTTCGGCAACCATTGCAATATGTATAGAAGGTGAACATTTTCAGGAACACGCTCAAGGCGATGGACAGTTTGATGCTTTTATGAATGCGTTAAACAAAGTGTATACTAAAAAGAAAAAGCAACTTCCTAACTTAATAGATTACGCAGTTAGAATCGCACCTGGCAGTGATTCGGATGCACTTTGTGAAGCAATTATCACCTGGGAAATCGACAAGAAAACCTTTAAAACACGTGGTTTAGATTCAGATCAAACTGTTTGTGCTATAAAGGCAACGCAAAAAATGTTAAATATAATTTAAAGTATTAAGATGCTAGTATCAGGTACCAAGATATACCTAATACACTGAGCATCTTTATACTTGATACTAATAAATAGATACTAAAATTAAAATATGAAACTAAACATCGCCCTTCTGGCAGGAGACGGAATCGGTCCGGAAGTAGTAGACCAGGCAGTTAAGGTATGTAATGCTATAGCTGAAAAATTTAATCATGAAATTAACTGGACATCTGCTTTAACAGGAGCTTGTGCTATAGACGCAGTTGGAGAACCTTATCCGGATGCAACTCACGAAGTTTGTTTAGCTGCTGATGCGGTTTTATTTGGTGCTATCGGTCATCCAAAATACGATAATGATCCTACTGCAAAAGTTCGTCCGGAGCAGGGATTATTAAAAATGCGTAAGAAATTAGGCTTATTCGCAAACGTACGTCCTACTTTTACTTTCCCATCTTTAATTGATAATTCTCCTTTGAAAAGAGAGCGTATAGAAGGTACAGATTTAATTATCTTACGTGAATTAACTGGCGGTATTTACTTCGGCGAAAGCGGAAGAAAAGACGATGGTAACACAGCTTTTGATACTTGTATTTATACAAGAGCAGAAATTCAGCGTTTAGCAAAATTAGGTTTCGAATTAGCCATGACTCGCTCTAAAAAACTATGCTGTGTAGATAAAGCTAACGTTTTAGAGAGCTCAAGACTGTGGAGAGAAACTGTACAGGCGATGGAAAAAGATTATCCTGAAGTAACCGTTTCTTATGAATTTGTTGATGCAGTTGCGATGCGTTTGGTACAATGGCCTAACTCTTATGATGTAATGATTACTGAAAACCTTTTTGGTGATATTTTAACTGACGAGGCTTCTGTGATTTCCGGCTCTATGGGATTAATGCCATCTGCATCTAAAGGCTTACACACCTCTTTATATGAGCCAATACATGGATCTTATCCACAAGCAGCTGGTAAAGATATTGCTAACCCATTAGCTACAGTTTTATCTGCAGCAATGATGTTCGAAGATGCTTTCGGTTTAAAAGAAGAAGCGGAAGTAATTAGAGCAGTAGTTAATAAATCTTTAGCTGAAGGTGTAGTTACCGAAGATCTTTCCGGTAAAGACGCTAAAGCTTATAAAACAAGCGAAGTTGGAGACTGGTTAGCTAAAAATGTGTAATTAAAACCTTATAAAAGATTAACAGCCTCGAAAACTCGAGGCTGTTTTTGTTTAATCCATTCTCAAGCGTTGGAATTAATTTTCGAATTTCGATGTAACAAAACCTAGCATCAGTTTGTCTTAACCTATATCAATAGCTAATTTTAGCAAAGTCCGAATAATGAATACCAGAGAAAACGTTAAAGTAGCCTTAGAATCTATAAAAAG
>JAZQRF010000195.1:0-2160 GCA_045629485.1 Pelobium sp.
GTAGCAGAAATGGTATCCACTAATGCCTTATCCTGCCTGGCAGTTTTTTTTAACCCGCTTTGCGCAATTACTGCCGAAGCCATTTTAGAAGTAAAGCGCTCATCCATCATGGCAATAGGTATTTCAGGAAAGTTCTTTTTCAGAATGGTCACAAAACCTTTTACATGTTGTGCAGATTGAGATGCGGTCCCGTCCATTTGCCTGGGTTCGCCAACAACAAAAGTCTCTACTTGCTCTGTGAGTAAATATTTTTTTAAAAAATCTATAACATCTTTTGGATGAATAGTAGTTAAGCCATTGGCAATCATTTGCAAAGGATCCGTTACGGCTATTCCTAACCTTTTGTTGCCATAATCGAAAGCCATTATTCTTGCCATGTTCGTATCTAGATTTAGTATCAAGTATCAAGACTTAATACCATTTTTCAAAACAAAAAATAATTTTAATCTAAGTATAGTTGATGTACAAACTGTTTTCTGAAGCTCATTTTTATGTAATTCTTGATACTTCATACTTTTTACTTGCTACTAATTTACTATTTTGCAGCAATGCAGTTTAAAGACGTAGTAGGACAGGAAGAGATTAAAGCTCATTTGATTAACACCGTAAAAAGTGATAGAATTAGTCATGCCCAATTGTTTTTAGGCCCCGAAGGCTCCGGCAGTTTGGCTTTAGCTTTGGCTTATGCCCAGTTTATCAGTTGCGAAAATAAACAGGAAACCGATTCTTGCGGTGAATGTGCATCCTGCAGGAAATACCAAAAATTGATTCACCCCGATCTTCACTTTTCATATCCTTTTTTCGCAAAACACAAAGAAGATACTGCATTAACCTTTATTGAAGAATGGCGAAAAGCATTTTTAGCGAATCCATATTTAAGTTTAGATGAGTGGCGTGAACAGCTTAGCGCTGATAATAAACAAGCGAATATTAATATCGCCGAGTGCCATAGCATCATTCAAAAACTGAGCTTAAAACCGTTCGAGTCGGAGTACAAAGTTTTAATTATGTGGTTGCCCGAGTTCTTAGAAAAGGAAGGCAACTCACTGCTGAAAATTATTGAAGAGCCTTCTTATAAAACTTTGTTTTTACTGGTTGCGCAAAGCCAGGATCAGATTTTAAATACCATTCTTTCTCGTACGCAAATTGTAAAAATACCGAAACAAAAGAACCAGGATATCTGCGAATTTTTGATCAACCAACACCAGGTAAACGGAGACAAAGCCAAACAGATAGCGTATTTAAGTAATGGCAACTTACAGGCAGCTCTAACCTTCTTAACGAATGAAGAGAATGATTACCATGAATTAATTGCTAACTGGTTAAGGGCATGCTGGGCTAACCAGGGCTTAAAAATGATTGCTTTTGTAGAAGACGACCTTTCTAAAATGGGTCGGGAGAATCAAAAAAATCTATTGCGCTACGGCACTAACCTGATGAGAGAGTGTATGCTTTTTATTGCCGAAACTCCGGGCCTTGTACATTTACCAGAGAAAGAGTTAGATTTTATTAGTAAATTTTCCAAAATTTTAAACCTGGCAAAAGCAGAGGCAATTGCCAACGAGCTCGAAAAAGCTCATTATCATATAGAAAGAAATGCCAACCCGAAGATATTATTTTTAGATGTATCTTTGAATTTGGTAAAAATACTAAAGTTTAATACGCTCCCTGCGGGGACTCAACATATATTATTATAACTATGGGATGTGGAAGTTGCTCATCTGGCGGAGGATGTACGCCAGGAGGCTGCAAAAGTAATGGCTCTTGTTTAACAGACGGAGGTTGCAGCAAATTAGATGTTTACGATTGGCTTTCCGATATGGATATGCCTTCTAACTATAAACCTTTTCAATATGTAGAAATCAGATTTAAAGGATCGAGGAAGGATTTTTACAGGAATGAAGAAAATATTTACCTCGAAGCCGGGGAATTAGTAGCAGTAGAAACTACCACCGGCGGATACGATATTGGCCATGTTACCTTAACAGGAGAACTGGTTCGAATTCAAATGAAAAGGAAAAGGGTAACAGAAGAAAAATGCCCTCTTAAAATTTACCGTAAGGCCACTCCACAGGATGTGGATAAATGGAAAAGTGCTAAAGAACGTGAGTCTGAAACCATGCATAAAGCAAGAACTATTGCTTTAGAATTGGGTTTAGC
>JAZQRF010000196.1:0-7174 GCA_045629485.1 Pelobium sp.
ATATATTACTCTTGCCGATGGAAGCGTTATAACTGCGTCACAATTATTAACGTTGTTTTTATTTCCCCCAAAAAAACAACATGGTTTTGTAAGCTTATTAAGCGGGGGAGAAAAAAAGAGACTTCATTTAATGAAAGTGCTTATCAAAAATCCTAATTTTTTGATTCTCGATGAGCCAACCAATGATTTAGATATAGACACTTTAAACGTTTTGGAAGAGTTTCTTGAAAATTATCCTGGTGTTTTAGTTTTGGTTTCTCATGATAGGTATTTGGTTGATAAATTAACAGATCAGCTATTTATTTTAGAAGGAAATGGATCTGTAAGAATATTTAATGGCAACTATTCTTCTTATAGAGAAGAAGCAGAATTAATTAAGCTTGCTGAAAAAGAAGCGCTGAAAAAGCCTGCTCCTACTCCTATTATAAAGAAGACTTCTAAATATAAAATGAGTTTTAAAGAAAAGACGGAACTTGAAACTCTCACTAAAGAAATAGAATCTCTCGAAAAGGAGATTAAAGATTTGAATGAAAAATTGAATACCCTTTCTGATGCAGAAGAATTAATGAAATCTGCAACACTGATAAAGGAAACGAATATTTTATTAGAAGAAAAAAGTATTCGTTGGATTGAATTAACTGAATTAAGCGAATCATAATAAGTTCCACGTGGAACGTTAAATTTGTAATTGTTCCACGTGGAACATCTAATATATGTTTGAAAAATACGATGTAATTGTTGTAGGCGCAGGTCATGCAGGTTGTGAAGCCGCCACAGCAGCAGCAAATTTAGGTTCAAAGACCTTATTAATAACCATGAACATGGGAACCATAGCTCAAATGAGCTGTAATCCCGCTATTGGAGGGGTTGCGAAAGGTCAGATTGTAAGAGAAATTGATGCACTAGGTGGAAAAACAGGGATTATCGCTGATAAGTCTACCATACAGTTTAGAATGCTCAATAGATCTAAAGGACCTGCTATGTGGTCTCCTAGAACACAAAATGACAGGATGCGTTTCGCTGAGGAATGGCGCTTGATGCTTGAATCTACTCCTAACTTAGACATCTGGCAGGATATGGCTTCTGGCTTAATCGTTAAAGATGGAAAAGTTTGTGGAATAAAAACATCCTTGGGTTTAGAAATAGAATCCCATTCTGTGGTATTAACTAATGGAACCTTTCTTAATGGTGTTATCCATATTGGGGAAAAGAAAATGGGCGGCGGAAGAACCGGAGAAAAAGCAGCCACTGGTATCACTGAAGATTTAGTTTCACTTGGTTTTGAATCTGGCAGAATGAAAACGGGAACTCCTCCCAGAGTAGATGGTCGTACTTTAGATTATTCTAAAATGGAAGAGCAATGGGGAGATACCGATGGCGGTAAATTTTCTTACTCAGATACTCCAAAAAATTTAGAACAAAGATGTTGTTGGATCACCTATACAAACACAGAAGTTCATGAAACTTTGAAGGAGGGTTTCGAAAAATCTCCAATGTTTACGGGTAGAATTAAAGGGTTAGGACCAAGATACTGCCCGTCTATTGAAGATAAAATAAACCGCTTTGCCGAGAGAGAAAGACATCAAATTTTTGTAGAACCCGAAGGATGGAATACAGTAGAGATTTATGTTAATGGTTTTTCTACCTCTTTGCCTGAAGACGTTCAATTAAGAGCTTTAAGATTAATTCCCGGATTTGAGAAAGCAAAAATGTTTAGGCCAGGTTACGCTATTGAATATGATTTCTTCCCTCCTACTCAATTAACTTTAACTCTGGAAACTAAGAAAATTGAAAATCTTTTTTTTGCCGGACAAATAAACGGAACAACAGGTTATGAAGAAGCAGCCGCTCAAGGCTTCATTGCCGGGATCAATGCTCATCAAAAAATAAACAAAAAGCAGGAACTGATCTTAAAAAGATCAGAATCTTATATAGGTGTTTTAATAGATGATTTAGTAACCAAAGGAACAGAAGAACCATATCGTATGTTCACTTCAAGAGCCGAGCATCGTTTGTTATTGAGACAGGATAATGCAGATGAAAGATTAACAGAAATAGGATTTAATTTGGGCTTACTGCCTGAAGAACGTTTGCTAAAAGTTAAGGAGAAAATTAGTAATGCCGAAGCCATAGTAAAGAAAAGTAAAGAAACTAAAGTTTCTATGGAAACAGCTAATTCTATCCTTCAAGAATTAGGCACCTCTCCTATTTCGCAAAGTGCCAAATTGCATAACTTATTAGGTAGGCCGCAAATTGAGATGAAAGATTTAAGAAGAATGAGTCCGGAATTTGATTTATTCCTAAACGCTTTTGATAAAGAAACTATAGAACAAGCCGAAATAAAAATCAAGTACGAAAGCTATTTCGAAAAGGAGATTGAAATCGTAGAAAAAATGAAGAAGATGGAGGATAAAGAAATTAATCCTGATTTTAACTATTCCTTATTAAATTCAGTATCAAAAGAAGCAAGAGAAAAGCTCATGAAAATAAAACCCCGAACTTTAGGTCAAGCATCCCGTATTTCTGGTGTTTCTCCATCAGATATCTCAGTACTAATGGTTCATTTATCAAAATAATCTTTAACTAATTGAAAATCAGTACTTTAAATAAAAAGTCAGCTATTTAAAAAAAATTAATTATACGCTACTTTTTCAAAAATTTAAAAATAAACTTCATCAAAAAATAAAACTCGCTTAAATCGCTTAAAAATGGCCTTAAATAAAAAACGTATTACTTTTGGAGTTTTTATCATGCTGATTTCGGCAATTTCTCTATTTCATTCTTGCGCCAGTATACAACAACCTATGGGTGGGCCAAAAGATTCTATCGCACCAACGATCATCTCAGAAAACCCAAAAAATTATACAAGAAATTTCAACGCAAAAAGAATTGTTATAGAGTTTGATGAATATTTTAAGCTGAATAACGAGTATACCGAGATCAGTGTGTCTCCTTATCAGGAAATTCCGCCTGTGTATAAAATCAAACAAAAAAAATTAGAAATTGAGCTAAAAGACACCCTCGAAAAAAACACTACTTACACTATTAACTTCGGTAAGGCTATTGGTGATGTTAATGAAAATAACTATCTAAAAAACTATACCTATGTTTTTGCCACCGGAAATCAGATTGATTCTCTTCAAATATCCGGGAAGGTGATCAACTCAGAGGATAATAAGCCTGTATTAGACGCTACTGTATTTATTATTCCGGTTAGCCGAGATTCAATCTTTGGAAAAAGAAGACCTTCGATCTTTACAGCTACAGATTCCTCAGGCAACTTTACTTTAAAAAATCTAAAAGAAGAAAAATATAGAGTATACGCTTTAAAAGAAGAAAGCGGTGGAGATAGAATTTATAATTCTCCTAAAGAAGATATCGCTTATCTATCTCAGGATTTGGTGCTCAACAAAGATACCAGTGGTATCATACTAAAGCTTTTTAAAGAAGTTCCTGAAAACTATAGGGTACTGGATAAAAAGATAGAAAAAGATGGTAAAATCACTGTAATATACAACAGGCCAATTGAGAATCCATCTATTAAATTTATTAGCCCTGCTGCAATTCAACCCATAATTTCTTATTCAAAAAAAGCGGATACTATTTCTATGTGGCTTCAAAATATGGAATTTGATTCGGTTAAATTTGCAGTTAATGATAAAGACAAAATATTGGATACCATTACTTTAAAGAGAAATAAAAGAGATATCTATAACCGCACAATCTTATTCAGTGATAATTTGGTTTCCGGAAAGATTATACCAGGAAATCAATTGATTTACACATTTAATCTTCCAATAGAAACTATAGATAAATCTAAAATAAGTTTATTACAAGATTCGCTCTTAATTACAAATTATAAAATCGAAAATATAGATGCCACAAAGCGTGTATTTAGGGTTACATATCCCTGGAGAACTAAAAAACTATATACTCTCGAATTTAAAGATGATGCTTTAACCGATATTTATGGAACTAAAAATAAGGCATTGGTGAGCAAGTTTCAATTAGATGAAGTTGAAAATTATGGTGTCTTAAACTTAAATATCAGCAGGAGTGATACTTCTAAATACTATATCATCCAGCTGCTAAATGAAAAAAATAATATTTATAAGGAAAGCGCCTTAAATTTCAATTCTACCATAACTTACAATACCATCCCGAATGGAAAATATATTGTTAAAATAATTGAAGACGCCAACAAAAACGGAGTGTTTGATACAGGAAATGTTAGGAGGAGAGAACAACCTGAAAAAAGCTGGTTTTTTGATAAAGAAATAGTGATTAGGCCAAACTGGGACCGTGAAGAAAAAATTATAATTCCTGCGGATTTCTAAACCAATCGGAATACATTATATAGTTATCTGGCAACTTATTTAAAAGCTCCTTCTGTTCTTCAGTAAGGGGCTTTATTTTTTTTGCAGGTGTACCGGCATATAAATAACCTGATTCACATAAAGTATTTTCTAAAACAACTGATCCGGCTCCAATAATAACGTATTCCTCTACCACGGCATTATCCATAACAATTGCCCCCATACCAACCAGTACATGATCTTTTAGAATACAACCATGAATTAAAGCATTGTGACCAACAGATACATTATTACCTATGGTTGTAGAAGCTTTTAAATAAGTGGCATGGATTACTGCACCATCCTGGATATTAGATTTATTACCAATGGTGATCTTATTTACATCACCCCTAATTACAGCATTAAACCAAATAGAACAACTATCTCCTATTGCCACGTCTCCCACGATCGTAGCATTTGGTGCTATAAAACAATCCTGGCCAAACACCGGATTAATTCCTTTTACTGGTAATATCACTGGCATATCTAAAAAATGGTGTCTTTTAATTCTGATGAATGATGAGGATAATCTGTAGTATAATGTAATCCGCGACTTTCTTTTCGAGCTTGAGCAGATTTTATAACTATATAAGAAACCTGAATAAGGTTTCTTAATTCACATAACTTTACAGACAACTTGGTTTTCTTATAAAAATCTTCGGTTTCTTCATAAAGCAATTTCAACCTTCGTAATGCTCGTTCCAAGCGAAAATCAGAGCGAACAATCCCAACATAATCACTCATCATCTTTTGCATTTCACGAATGTTATGAGTAACTAAAATATCCTCATTAGATAACTGCGTATTCTTATCATTCCAATCCGGAATATTATCAGGAATTACAAACTCATTTAATCTGTCCTTTGCATCCAAATAAATTCTATGTGCATAAACCAATGCTTCTAATAAAGAATTGGATGCCAATCTGTTTGCGCCATGTAATCCAGTAGAAGTAACTTCTCCGCAAGCATACAATCCTTTTAAGGAAGATCTTCCAAACTCATCAACCATTACACCACCACACATATAATGACATGCTGGAGTAACAGGAATCATATCCTTAGTCATATCTAATCCTATAGATAAACATTTAGCATAAATATTGGGGAAATGATTAAGAATATCTTCTTTCTTTCTGTGAGTAATATCAAGGTAAACAAAATCATCACCAGATTTCTTCATTTCTGCATCTATAGCCCTGGCAACAATATCTCTGGGAGCTAAGGAGCCACGCTCATCGTAATCATACATAAATTCTTCTCCGTTTCTTCTTTTTAAAACACCACCATAACCTCTTACGGCTTCGGATATTAAAAAGGATGGGTATTCCCCTGGATTATATAAGGCTGTTGGATGAAACTGGATAAACTCCATATTTCTAACCTTTGCCTTAGCTCTATAGGCCATAGCAATTCCATCGCCAGTAGCAATAACCGGGTTAGTAGTTGAGCTATAAATATGTCCGGCACCACCGGCAGCCAAAATAGTCACTTTGGATAGAATTTTTTCAATGGTTCCGGAAGCCGTGTTTAATGCATAAATTCCGTAACACTCTATATTATCTGAATGCCTGTTAATAAACTGACCTGTATGATGTTGCGTGATTAAATCTACAGCAAAGTAATGTGTTAAAATCTCTATATTTGGATTTTGATGAATCTCTGCCAGCAAAGATCTTTCTATCTCAAAACCTGTAATATCTTTATAATGTAAAACCCGGTGTTCAGAATGACCACCTTCTTTAGCAAGATCATAAACACCTTTAATATCCTTGTCGAAATTGGTACCGTACTCAATTATTTCATTAATTCTCTCCGGCCCCTCTTTAACTACTATTTCAACAGCATGTTTATCACATAAGCCATCACCAGCAATTAACGTATCCTGAATATGCTTTTCAAAAGAATCCTCTTTTTTATCCACAACTACTGCTACACCCCCCTGGGCATACTTAGTGTTAGATTCATCTTCATTAGACTTTGTAACTATAAGAACCTTACCATGTTTTGCAGCCTTAAGGGCAAAACTAAGTCCTGCAATACCAGAACCTATGACAAGGAAATCAACATTTTTCATATTAATAATCTATATAATGCAACAAATTAAATAAGATGTGCATAAAACTGATAAAGGTGTTAATTTTGTGTAAGTAATAACTTAAAAGTATTTGTAATTGTTAACAAACAGGTTAAAAGTATAAATTCAGAATAACTTATTCCCTTTTTTACATTAATAATTCTAATGTTATTAACGATTCAAAAATACTTATTAATAAACAGAATAATTTTATAAAAAATATACTTAAAAATATATTGATCTGTGATACAGAATATTAAAACCTACAAAATGTTAACAACTTGTTAGTTTATTGTAAAAAATAGATAATCAATAAAATAATCTCAAAAGATTTACACCAAACTAACACCTTAATAAACAATAAGATTTTTATATATAATTAATTGTTTATTATTAGGGAAGTGGAAAAACTCTAATTTTGAAATTCTTACATTTGAGATTCGAAACATGAACATATTAGAAGAAATTAATATTAAAGGTTTTGTTGATGAACACATCGACCCAACTTTAGATTTATTTGAGGAAATTGAGAAACTCAAAAAAGAAAAGAATGCAGTAGTTCTTGCACATTATTACCAAGATGCTGATATACAGGATATTGCAGATTACATTGGAGATAGTTTAGGATTATCTCAGGAAGCAGCAAAAACTGATGCAGATATTATTGTTTTTGCCGGAGTGCACTTTATGGCCGAGACAGCTAAAATCTTATCTCCGGATAAAAAAGTTTTATTGCCAGATGT
>JAZQRF010000197.1:0-12730 GCA_045629485.1 Pelobium sp.
GGAAGATCTGAATTGTTGCTTTGTTTTAAATTATACTGAGGCCGGATACTTCATCATAGCGGCATTCAGATTGGTGAAAATAACTTTGTCTTTATAAGTTTCTTCATCAAAATAAATCTTACTGATGGAGCTATTGCTGATCTCGAAATCTAGTACATTCTGAAGAGATAATCCGAGTACATTACAGAGTAAACATTTGATTACTGCGGCGTGACTGACTATAACAATATTGTCTTTTTTTAATAAAAGAATCTCCTGGTAAAATTCATTTATTCTTTCAAAAAGATCAGCTAAACTTTCGCCTTTTGGCATCCTATAATTTACAAAATCTTCACGCCATTTAGTGAGGTGAGAACTATTGATTTCCTGCCATTCTTTGAGTTCCCAATTTCCGAAATTAAGATCAGATAATCTTTTGTCTACCTCGTAATTTTCGTCACTTAGAAAATTAGCCAGTTTGGTACATCTTCTAAACTGGCTACTGAAATAGGAGGTATGATCATGTCTTTTTAAATGAGCCAGATTTTCTGATAGCCAGGTAAAATCAATAGTAAAATTTTCTATTAAGGGTAGTTCAGATTGTCCGAAACAGACGCTGTTTGGATTATAAACTTCAGGATGATTAATTAGATAAATGTTCATGAAAAATTAATAAACCAATAATTATTTGGTAAAAATGCTATACAGAATTTAATTTTTTTGTATTTTCAAATACTTGTTATTAAATGTGATATGCTACTTAATTAAATTAAAAGTTTTGATACGATATAATTTTTTATCTTTAAGTGGTAATGATTGCAAAATAAAATTCTGTTTATTTACAATATAAAATTTAACATGTTATCTTATAGTATTTTAGGAGATTTATTTAAATCTCTAGTTGTGTTTTTTCCATGCGGTCATAAAATCTCCTCGCATTCCCTCAAATCGGGCTACCACTTTCTGAATAAACTCCTCGTCCAGAATTTCAAATACGCTATCAATTCCATTGATTAAATCCATTTCCGAGAGCTTGTAGGTTTGTTCGAAGGTTCCTAGTTCGAATTTGATAATGTATTTCATATTCATAGAAAAGATGCTGATCTTACAATCGGGATGTGGAAGTTCTGCTATTACTCGCATAATGATTTTTTGGATTAATGATGAATAATGGTGTGTGATAAAAAGAAAAATTAACTAATAAAAACCGTCGTTCTTAATGACTTTGAATCTCGCAAAAAGCTCTTCGCTATACCAATCTTCTTGCCTGGTAAGTTTAATTATTTCTGCATGTTGTTTGTCTCTATAAGCGAAGTTTTTTACATCTTCTAAAGATCTCCAAACAGAAAAAGTTGCCTGCCTGAAAAAGGGTGCTTCGCCTATTCCAACAGAGGTAATAAATCCTTCAGTACTGTTCATAATGGCTGCAACTTTAGGTACGTTTTTCCAGAAGTTTTTTAGGCGTGAAGGCCTGATGGTTGCTCTTGTTAAAATCGCTACGGTTCCGTCATGGTCTTTGATTTTTGGATTTCCAAACGGTTGTTGATTGTCCCATTTTCCATGAGCTTCTATTGGCTCGCAAATAAGAGTGCGTTTGCTTAGTGTGAAACGATTCCACCATTTAGTGATGAAAGAATATTTGTCAAAAGTTTCGAAGTCTTCTAAAGTGTCCCAAACAGCTAATAGTGCCCATTGCTGGTAATCCGGGTGAATATCAAAAGTTCCGTTTTTACCGCTGCCCATTAATTTCCAGAAAGAACACTTTTTGTTTAAACTCAGCGGCAAACGATGGATGGCCATTGCCAGAAAAGCCAACGGAATATTCTTCTTAGGGTATTTTAAAATGCTTAAAGAAACGATCATCACCGGCAAATCTCGCTAATTTAAAGCCAAAGATGATGTAAAGTGGATAAGTTGCTAAATGTTAATATGATTCAGCGATAAAATTAATGAAATAGGTGTGTTTGAAAAATATTTCCATTAATCGCAAAGGACTCAGAGTTGATTAGAGATTAATGGTATTATTTAAATTAGAGAACCATATCTTCCTTATTCTGTGTACTTTGCGATTTAAAAAAAAATCCTATATTCCCAGTTCTTTAAGGATATGATCAGCTTTGTCTATTTTGGAGGCTACCCAAAGTACATAGCGAATATCTACACCAATTGATCTGCTGTAATTCTGATTCCAGGCATAATCGTTAATGGTAGCTTCGTATGCTCTATCGAAGTTTACACCTATGAGTTCTCCGTATGCATTAAGAATAGGAGAGCCGGAATTACCGCCCGTGGTGTCCATATTGTATATAAAGCAAACAGGCACATCCTGAAGTTCTTCCATCTGGTAAGTGCCGAAATCTTTTGCATCCCATAAAGATTTAATGGCTGTTGGGTATTGGAAGTCTTCGTTCCCGCTTCTTCCTTTTTCTATAATGCCTTTAATAGTAGTAAATGGCATCATGTACGAGCCATCTACAGGAGAAAAACCGCTTACATGCCCATACGTTAACCGTAAAGTGCTGTTGGCATCCGGGATAAAGTTTTTATTCAGATATATCTCTTTTACGGTTACGTAATCAGCTATCAACTTATTCAATTTAGCTTCCTGCTGATCGTTTGCTTCCTTGTTAATGTTTAGGTTTTTATTAAGCTCTTCTTCAAAATTTAATAAGGGATCTTTGTAGCTTAGAATAAATTTAGAGTCTTTAAAGATGTTTTTAAAGATGAAGTTTTTGTCTTTCAATTTTGTAAACTGAAACAGGTTATTTGTAAATGAATTAATTTGATCAGAGGTATTAAACCCTTTGATTTTGGCATCCACAAAATTAATCTTTTGGTTAGGCGGAAGTTTAGATGCTCTCTGTATCATATTTGCAAACAAAGCTTTATCAACATCAACATCATAAGAATCATAAATTCCATTGATGAACTTTTCCAGACGTCCGGCATTCACATTAAAATAGGCTTCCCTCTGATCAGGTGGTAAGTTTTCTAACTTTTTCTTAAAAGCATTGATGTTTGCTGCCACTTTTAAAAGGTTACTTGAATTATAAATCTGATCAAACCATAAATCCCGGTAAGCATCTCCGTTCATCTGTTTATAAAGGTTGTCGATTTCAAGCATTAAATTACCGTACTGTTTTTTTATTTCAATATTTTCATTGATAAAAGCTATGAGGTGTTGATCTTCCTGTTGCTTCTGTTTTAGGAGTTCTATGTTTTTTAATCCTTTAAGTTTACCCTGGTAATTTTTTAAAACATTCGCATTTCTCTTAATTCGGGTAGCGAGTGCCAATTCTGTAGCTCTGCCTTTTTGCTTGCCAATCTCTTCCATTTTACTATTTTGGAAAGAATAAAGATCGGCAACATATGGTAATTGGAAATTTTGCTGGTAAGAAATGAATTGTGAAGGCCTGTGGCGGAATGTTCTCCCCGGATAACCTAAAATAAAAGTAAAATCTCCGTCTTTAACACCTGCAGGATTAATTTTTAAAAACTTTTTAGGCTCGTAAGGAATATTATCTTTTGAATAAGCAGCAGAAGAGCCATCTTTGGCTACGTATGCTCTCATAAAAGAAAAGTCACCGGTATGCCTTGGCCAAACCCAATTATCGGTTTCTCCACCAAATTCTCCAATTGTTCTTTGCGGAACATAAACCAGCCTTACATCTCTTATCATTTTGTATTTAAACAAAACATAGCTTTTGCCTATAAACATTTCAGAAACTTCCGCTGTAATAGTAGAATCTGCTTTTTCGGCTCTTTTCTCAATTTCAATAATCTTGTTTTTAATGATGTTTATTCTTTGGGTAGCATCAGAAACGCCTTTGGTTTCTCCAAGTACTTCTTCAGATACATCCTCATACGAGTCTGTGATTCGGCAGGTTAACCCTTTAGCTTCTATTTCCTGTTCCATTGATTTAGCTGCAAATCCTTTCTCCAAATAGTCATTCTCGGGAGTGCTAGCTAACTGAACGGCAGAATAAGCACAATGGTGGTTGGTGATGATTAAACCTTTATCAGAAACAAAAGATCCTGTACAGCCTCCTACATTTACCAGTGCATCAATAAGGCTAATGCTATCAGGGTTGTAGATTTCTTTTTGTGAAATTTTTAATCCTTCTTTAGCAAGATCTAATTTGGAAATCTCGCTTAAAGGAAACATTCCTTCTTCAAAATTGGTTGAACTAATGTTTACAACAGCCAGGATACTTATTGTAAACAGAGCCAGGGCAGTTTTTTTAATCAATTGCATAATGAGTTTTAAAACGAGAAAATTACCTAAAATTGGTTTAAAGCTGTCGAATAATTCTGTTACATATAACGCTAGACACACAAATTGTTTTACAGATGACGCTATTCGTAGCTTCAATAATTATTTTTGAACTATGGCAGAAGATTTAAACATCATAAAAGGCACAAAACACGAAAATTATGAGTCTTTATTTCCACAAATAGAAGCTTTGTTAGAAGGCGAAAGCGATTTAGTTGCTAACCTGGCAAATATAGCTGCAGCTTTAAAAGAACAGTTTAAGTGGTTTTGGGTAGGTTTCTACCTGGTGAAGAATGAGGAGCTTGTTTTAGCACCTTTCCAGGGACCAGTGGCATGTACCAGAATTAGGAAAGGAAAAGGTGTTTGTGGCACAGCATGGGAAAAACAAGAAACTATTATTGTAGATGATGTGGAGGCATTTCCCGGGCATATAGCTTGTAGCAGCCTCTCCAGATCTGAAATTGTGGTTCCCCTGTTTAAAAACGGAAAGGTTATTGGAGTTTTAGATGTGGATAGTGCATCCATAAGCGGTTTCGACGAAACTGATAAACTTTGGCTGGAGAAGATTGTTGAATTGCTTCATGATGATCAGTTTTAATGCTGAACTCACCTAATGGAATTTGATTTAAGTAATAACGATAATTATAAATGAAGCTTCAAAAAGATTTTTATACCAGAGAAGATACTTTAGCTATTGCCAAAGAACTCCTGGGTAAATATGTTTATACCAATTTCGATAATGCTTTAACGGGCGGAATTATTGTAGAAACAGAAGCTTATATTGGTCCACACGATGCGGGTTCTCATGCTTTTAATGGTAGAAGAACACCACGCAACGAAACCATGTATGCAGAAGGTGGAGTAACTTATATGTATATCTGTTATGGTATTCATGATATGCTAAATATCGTTACCGGGCCGGCCGGGAGCTCTCATGCTATTTTGATCAGGGCGATTGAACCAACTGACGGGATAGAGTTGATGCAGCTTAGGAGGGGTAATGTGCCTTTGAAAAGATTAGCGACAGGACCGGGAGCCTTAGCCCGGGCTTTGGGTTTAAGAAAGCAGCATGATGCGCTTGAACTTAATTCTGATGAAATCTGGATAGAAAACAAAGGCTTAATTATTCCCGGAGAGAAGATTAAGGCAACTGGCAGGGTTGGCCTGGGTTGTAAAGACCCTTACCTCACTATGCCATGGAGGTTTATCGTCACCGGAAATCCTTTTGTGAGCAAGGGACCAAAATAATGGGACAAATAAAAGAGTGTATATTTTTCTCATCATATGCAAAAAAGGAACTTTAAATCTATTATTTTAGCGTCCAAATTTTACAAATGATTAATTACAATCCCAAAGAATGGTTTACCTTCATTTTTAGATTTCACAAAGAGGATACATTTAGGAAATTGCTCCCACTCATGTTCGCCGTCAGCGTGTATGCAGGTTTAATTGCATACCTGGAGCTTGAATATTGGCAATTATCATCATCCAGCCATGTGAAGAATTTGAGCTTAATGCATGGAATACTAGGTTTTGTGATTTCACTCTTATTGGTGTTCAGGACCAATACTGCCTACGACAGGTGGTGGGAAGGGAGGAAACAGTTAGGGGCGCTTACCAATATTTCCCGTAACTTATCTATTAAAATACATGCTTATCTGCCCGATGCTGATGATAGGAAATTTTTTAAATTGATGATTCCTAGTTATGCATTTGCCTTAAAGAATCATTTAAGAGAAAATGAAGATTATCATGAAATCGATCCTGTTTTGGATTTGAATAGAGAAAAACATCTGCCCAACCAAATTGCATCTGCCATATACAACCGCCTCTTTAAGTTGCACCAGGAAGATAAAATAACAGCCGAACAATTGATCATCCTAAACCAGGAGGCGACGGCTTTTACAGATATTTGCGGAGCCTGCGAACGTATTAAAAACACGCCTATACCTTTTTCATATAGCGTTTTTATCAAGAAGTTTATTTTCTTTTTTGTAATGACTCTGCCTTTTGGCTGGGTGTTTAGCCTGGGCTATTATATTATTCCCGTAGTCGTTTTTATCCTGTATGCCTTCGCTAGTTTAGAGCTCATCGCCGAGGAAATAGAAAACCCATTCGGTACCGATGCAAATGATTTACCTGTAAATTCCATTTGCATAAATATTAAGAAACATGTTGGCGAGATTTTAGATTGATTGTATAACAGGGATTCGAGTTTTAAGGCAAGAAATTTGTATTGCTAAGGTTAAAATCAATTATCATGAAACGAGTAAGAAATTTAGCCTACCTAAACCTGTTGTTTTATATTATTGCTTTCATAGTTTCTCAAATGTCTCAGTTTAACCTTATCGGAGGCAATACTATGGGAGAGGTCTCTGCAAAATACGAAAGCGTATTTACACCAGCGGGCATTACCTTCTCTATATGGGGAGTAATCTATATTGGCTTATTTGCTTTTACGATCTATCACCTCATTCAGGCTTATAAAAAAGATATTCATGCAGAAGCAAATCAAGTTTTGCAAAAAATGGGATATTATTTTATTGCCAACAATCTGGCAACAACAGCGTGGGTATTTGCCTGGCTTTATGAATATATTGCCCTTTCTTTGGTGCTCATGATCATACAGTTATACACCTTAATTAAAATACAGGTGAGG
The DNA here is from genome assembly GCA_045629485.1 of Pelobium sp. GTDB lineage: Bacteria > Bacteroidota > Bacteroidia > Sphingobacteriales > Sphingobacteriaceae > Pseudopedobacter. Next base: position 6,912 of record JAZQRF010000197.1, read on the forward strand.
CTTAAAATATACGACCCTCAAAAAAGTATTGCTTCAAAACTATTCACCCAGGTACCTTTAAGTTTATATTTTGCGTGGATATGTATCGCTACAATTGCCAACGCATCCTCGTTTTTTATATACATTAACTGGGATGGAAGCGGCATTAGTGCATCAACCTGGGCAATTATACTCATTGTTATTGCCACACTTTTAAGTGTGTTTATCATTAGCTTTAAACAAAATCCGTATTTTGGTTTGGTTGTTTTATGGGCTCTTTACGGTATCCATTTAAAGCGAATAGAAATAGATGAAATTCTTTACCAGGATGTGATTAAAACTGTTTGGCTTTGTTTTGCAGTTATAAGTATTTTGGTGCTTTTTAAAATTATATCAAACTACAGACAGTCTAAAAGGTCGGGCACTGTGCCTATTATTAATGCTTAAAATCGCTTATCATCCTCAATATGCACATCCTTTACCTGCGGGACACAGGTTTCCAATGCTCAAGTATGAGCTTATTCCGTTACAATTAAAACATTGGGGAATCATCAGTGAAGAAAATATTTTCTCCCCCGCTTTGGTGGAAGAAGAATACATATTACTTACACACGATCGGGCTTATTGGGAACGTCTTAAGCATCTTAAACTTTCTTACCAGGAAGAGAGAAGAACAGGTTTTCCTTTAAGTGCAGAGCTGGTAGAACGTGAACTAAGAATTGCAAAAGGAACAATAGATGGTTGCCACTTTGCGCTTGATAGTGGTGTGGCATTTAATGTAGCTGGCGGAACGCATCATGCCGGTTCTGATTGGGGAGAAGGTTTTTGTTTACTGAACGACCAGGCTATTGCAGCTAACTATTTACTTTATAAAAATTTAGCCTCTTCTATTTTAATTATAGATTTAGATGTTCATCAGGGTAATGGAACTGCGGAAATTTTTAAAAATAAGCAGCAGGTTTTTACTTTTTCTATGCATGGAGAGAAAAATTTTCCGTTTAGAAAAGAATCTTCTGATTTGGATATAGGTTTAAATGACGGCGTGGCTGATGAAGAATACCTTTACCTCTTAGAAAAACATTTGGATACCATCTTTTCGAAATCTAAGCCAGATTTTGTTTTTTACCTTTCGGGAGTAGATGTGCTGGCTACCGATAAACTGGGAAAGCTATCTCTAAGCCTTCAGGCTTGCGCAAAAAGAGATGAAATGGTTTTTAAAAAATGTATTTCGCAAAGCGTTCCGGTTCAGGTAAGTATGGGTGGCGGATATTCTTCAAACATAAAAGATATTGTAGATGCACATTGTAATACTTTTAAAGTGGCAAATGATTTATATTTTTAGGCCATGATTACTTTTTTCGAATCCGCATTAGATCAAATTTCTGTACATAAGGTTGGGAACAAATTACAGGATGAATATTTGACACTTTCTGATGATACCTTAGCCATTCACGACGACTTTTTAAAGAATTTACTGATGCAGTATTTCCTAAAACCCTTCGAGAAAGTGAACGAAGTATATCGTTTTATGCATTCGAGCAATGATCTGGAGTTAAACGAGGTGTTTCATTTTGCCAAACAAATATTTGCGGATGAAGACAAATTTCATGAACTAAGTCAGCAGATTACCCGGCACCTTTACGATATCTCGAATCATCCAAAAATTAAAGCAGGGGAGGTCTATATAGCTTATTTTAATGATGTGCAGATCGAAGGGGAATTACACCAGGCGATCGGAATATTTAAATCAGAAACCAAAGAAACGTATTTAAAAGTATACCCTGATGCCGGAGGTTTTTCTTTAAGTTACGAGCAGGAAGCGATTAACATCCAGAAATTGGATAAAGGCTGTTTGATTTTAAATACCGAAGCTGAAGAAGGGTATAAAGTGGTTGTGATTGATCAGACCAATAAATCACAGGAAGCAGCAGTATATTGGAAAGATGATTTTCTGAAACTGAAAATAAGGAACGACAACTTCAATCAAACCACCAATTACCTTAGCTTATACAAGAACTTTGTGAACGAGAAGATCGATGAGGATTTTGAAATATCCAAACCCGATAAAATAGATTTGCTGAATAAATCGATGAAGTACTTTAAAGAAAAAGAAACTTTTGATTTTGAAGAATTCTCTGATGAGGTGATTGGAAATGAAACCGCTGCTAATTCCTTTAAATCTATGGTAAAAGATTTCGAGCAGGAATTTGATACCCAGATTGGCGAAAGCTTCGATATATCTACACAAGCTGTGAAAAAGCAAACCAGCTCTTACAAAACAGTGCTAAAGTTGGATAAGAACTTTCATGTTTATATCCACGGAGACCGTAAACTGATGGAGAATGGGGTAGATGATGAAAAGGGAATGAATTACTATAAGATTTATTATAAAGAGGAGAGCTAAGACACCTAATTATTAATTTTTATTTCCTCTCACATATAAAGTAACCAGAGAAGCATGTGAAAAACCAAGAGTGCTTCCTGGTTCTGTTTTTAACATGTTTGCCACATAAACATCTAAAATTCCCTGAAAAAGTTTTTTCCTTGTTTCTATAGATTCTTCTTCATAAGTCGGAAAATCATAAACTGTAATCTTTCCATTCGTCTCTACAACTGCCCTAAAAGCGTAATTGAAGTTTTTATAAGCTTTATGGATAGTTATATCATATTCCGGATAAATATAGGCATAAGACTTACTTTGATTCAATGATCTATCAGAAACTCTTTTGCTAACAATTGCGTTTTTACTAATAGAAGTGAATTTTACAGGATTTCTGGCGGCAAACATATAATTCGAATCTAAGGGGTTTTGGTTAGCCAGATCTGCTCTTTTTTTTACGAATAGACTGTCTTGTTTGCTTGGTTTTCTTAAGTCTTCAATACTTTTATTTAGTTTTTTAATATAGCTGTCGGCATAGAAAGTCATAAAAACATTAGAACGTACATCATTCTTAATTTTTAAGCTTTGCACTTCCAATCGTTGCAGTACAATGCTGTCTTTAGTTAAAAGCTTTACACCAAACCATTCTTTAGCGAAATTATAGTAGTTGGCATGGTCGTGATGAAGATAAAATCCTACCATTTTGTTCAAAGTTGGACTAAAAACATCTACCGAATCATTCGCCTGGAAAGCTAAGGTCCATTCAGGTTCCTGCTGGAAACCTATTTCATTAAAAGATAATCCATCACTAAATTCGCGTCTAACTTCATGGAAAGTAATTCCTTTTAGATCTTCAAAAGTTAATTTTGTCTCAGCTGTGGAAGAAGTTTCTTTTTTCTTGTTTTGTGTACAGGAAGTTAAAACGAACAAAGAAAAAATAATATATGCAATAGAATGATTAAACATGAATGTATTTGTAGAATATAATGCGAAAATAGAAGGTTTTATATTAGTTACCTAAGAAGATTGAAAATAAGAAGTCCTGTATCCGGTCACTTTTAAATTACTTTTAAGTATAAGCTTAACGCTACTAATTTAGTAAATTTGCATTCGTACGTTGATAGATACAATAGATGGAAGATTCCTTTAAATCCTATATGGCCTCAAGGTCAGATCAAGAATTAGATAATTATTTAGTAAATCCTCATAAATTCACTCCTGAAGCAATTACCGCTGCAATAGCTGAATTAGAGCTAAGGGGAAGAAAATTCTCTGAAAATGAGCTTACACCCGTGAATGAGGTAATTAAGCAGAAGCTGGAAAAGCGGGCGGAAGAAGAAAAGAGGGAAGTTGTTTCATTAGGAAAGCAATATGAAGTAAATGCTGAGGGGCCTGAGTATTATTCTAACAGGGCTATTTATTTTTTCTCTATATTCTTTTCTGTAATTTTTGGAGCAATACTGCTGGCAGTTAATATTTGGGATAATAAATCAGCAAGATGGAATGTTATCGGTTTTGGGATTTTATATACTGCAGCTGCAGTTTCTGTGATGAGTCAATTCGAAATCACTTCGGTTTGGAGCGTAGTCATCAATGCAATTGGAGGCTCTATACTAACCACATTTTTCTGGAACAAGTATTTAGGAAGAACAGTGAAATATAAATCCAAACCCATCTGGAAACCCCTGCTCATTTCAGTTTTAATAAGTATCCCATTCGCTGCAGCAATGATTTATACCATGTCTTCTAACCCAGTTTAGGGCAATAAAAGTTTCGGTTGCAAACAAGTAGGAATAAATTGGCGATAAAGAAGTATTTTAAAACTCCTTAAGACTAATTTTTTTAATAATTCCTGACTGTATATATTAATTAATAGCATCTGATGCCTAATTGTCAATTTATCTAGCCCAATAGCAACCTCCTACTCAAAATAGGGAACAATGTCGTTATGTTTGCAGAAGATCTTAACCCCCGACAATTATTTTCATTGCATTCATGACAACAGCTTTTATTATTTAGCGCTTGTCGAGTACTTTCTTCTGTTCTCTTCACTAAATATAACAGAAATGCTAAATGCTTTACTATAAGGTTTGCCTCTCTTGTAGTAAACATCCCACTCCGGTATCAGTCTGGCAACTCTAAGTGCTTCTTTAGAGTATAGATCATTCTTGTCTTCTAATAGTCGAACGGCTGGTTTGCTTGTACCAGTAGTTTTCAATATTAAGTTAACCCTTATTCTTTTATCTTTCAGATCTGGTATATCACTCCACTTTATTCGCTTATGGACAAAGTTCTTTGCAGAATCAATTTGCTTGGTAAAAATAGATTCCCTTGTATAAGTGTTGTCAAGCTGTTTTTTATCAGTAACCTTGCCATTTACAGTAGTCAACTCAACCTCCCATTGGAAAATAGAATTAAACCCTCCATCGTAAAGAATAACATTCCCTTGTTGTATGTAGAGTTTGTCATTAATCCAATCAGCTTTTATTTTACCATTTTTAAAACTACCACCAAAGAGTTCTGATAGGTTTAATTGAATCCTTTCATTCGCAGAACCACAACTTCTGATACCTACCAAATAAATTAGATCATCAATCATTTCCCATTCAGCCTGATAAAGACAAGCAGTACTTACATGTTGGCTAACTTTGGATATGATTTTTTCATTCAAGGCTTTAAAATTGGGATGCTGGTAGAGAGGTAAAGAATATAATGTATACTGATGTCCTTCGTATTTTATTAAGTCTCCTGCCTGGGTAGTTGCATTTGTATAAAGAGCCAAGCAAAGGAAGGTTATTAAGACAATAAACTGTTTCATAGGTTAATCTAAAATAATATTATCCCTTAACTTTTCCTGAAGTTATTTTTACTTTTCAGAGTTAGAAGGGATATATAAATATACTCCAATTCATTGCTATTTAAAAGGAAATATAGCTGCTAATCCGTAATTTAAAGCAAGAGAAGCCGCTTGTTGTATACTGGCCTGACAGTATAAATTGAAATAGAAGGATATAAAAACAAAAAAAGCTTCCATTTCTGAAAGCCTTTATGTGCACCCACCTGGGCTCGAACCAGGGACCAAAAGATTATGAGTCTTCTACTCTAACCAACTGAGCTATAGGTGCAGAATCATCGCTGATTTGAGGATGCAATTTTAAGCATTTACAATGAAATCTAAAAATTAAAATCTAAAAAAAGATACAAATAACTTATATCAAACACTTTAAATTTTGTTGCCCTCTTTTTTAATAGCAAAAAGGGCGATAAATGGGCAATAAGCAAGCTTAAGGATAAATTTTGCAGAAAAATAAGCTTGCTTAAAATATGATTTTCGTAGTGTATAAGTTGATAGGTTTAGGTGAGTTCGTAATCTTTAACTTCCGGAAAGTTTATTCTTATGTATTCTTCTAATTCTGTTTTTAGAAAAATATATTTTGCCTGTGCTTCTTTACAGGTCCAT
>JAZQRF010000198.1:0-17287 GCA_045629485.1 Pelobium sp.
CTGTATCCTGGATTTAGAATCTGGCTTCATGAATGATTTAGCAATCACTTGTGATAGCAACAAAGATTTTGATAGTGTTTTTAAAATAGCTTAACCGAACAACAAGCATTAAAAAGTCTGTCATAATTGGCTTTAAAGGCGAACTATGACAGACTCTTTCAAAGATCTCTTCGTTAATAACGGAGAGATTTTTTTTATACCATTCTTTGGGTAGTAAGTGATCAATTCCCCCGCTGTATCACCTTGGATAGCACCCTTGCTACTTTACACTTAGCTCTGCATGCGGGTTTCTGATAGCTATCCCATTTCATAATTCCAGATCTGTTAGGCTGCCAATATTCTCTTAAATGTGATATCCATCACATAATTAAAAATCCAAGGTCATTCCAGTGTCATTTAGGTTGATATAATTTTACGGCATTATTAAAAACAGCTATTCAATAAATTATGTTAGCAGAGAAATTCTATTATGACAATAAAATTGTCAGAGATTTTGCGATTGCCACTCTCGTATGGGGTATAATCGGGATGACGGTTGGGCTCCTGGTGGCTACCCAACTATTTACCCACACCACCAACCTGGGTTCACAGTATACTACTTTTGGTCGTATACGTCCTTTGCATACCAATGCAGTCATATTCGCATTTGTAGGTAATGCAATTTTTATGGGAGTTTATTACTCTCTTCAGAGATTACTAAAAGCCAGAATGTTTAGTGATGTATTAAGTAAAATCCACTTCTGGGGCTGGCAGTTAATCATTGTATCAGCAGTAATTACTTTACCCTTAGGTTTAACCTCTTCCCATGAATATGCAGAACTAGAATGGCCAATAGATATTGCCATCACATTAATTTGGGTGGTATTTGGCGTGAACATGTTTGGAACCATATTTAAAAGAAGAGAAAGGCATCTATATGTTGCCATTTGGTTTTACATAGCCACTTTTGTTACAGTAGCTGTTCTGCATATTGTCAATTCATTTCAGTTACCTATATCAGCATTTAAAAGTTATTATCTTTTTGCAGGTGTACAGGATGCTTTAGTACAGTGGTGGTACGGCCATAATGCTGTAGCATTCTTTTTAACCACGCCATATCTGGGGATGATGTACTACTTCCTGCCAAAAATGGCAAATCGCCCGGTTTATTCTTATAAATTAAGTATTTTACATTTTTGGGCTTTGATATTCATTTACATCTGGGCGGGCCCTCACCATCTGTTGTATACTTCATTGCCAGACTGGGCACAATCCTTAGGCGTAGCTTTCTCTATTATGCTTATCGCACCAAGCTGGGGAGGGATGATCAACGGATTACTGACTTTACGTGGTGCATGGGATAAGGTAAGGGACGATGTAACGCTTAAGTTTATGGTAGTTGCGCTAACTGCCTACGGAATGGCCACTTTTGAAGGACCGATGCTCTCTTTAAAAGAAATTAACGGAATAGCGCATTTTACTGACTGGATTGTAGCACACGTACACGTGGGGGCTTTAGGTTGGAACGGATTTTTGACTTTCGGTATCATGTATTGGTTAATCCCGAGAATCTACAAAACTGAGCTTTACTCTCAAAAACTAGCTTCATTCCACTTCTGGATAGGTACGTTAGGGATTTTGTTTTATGCCATTCCAATGTATTACTCCGGATTTGTACAAGGCTTGCTATGGAAGGAGTTTACGCCTGAAGGTTTATTAAAATATCCTAATTTCCTGGAAACAACTTTAAGAATTCTTCCGATGCATATCCTGCGGTCTATAGGAGGAGCAATGTACCTGATTGGTGTAATAGTAATGGCTTATAACCTGGTAAAAACAGCAAAGACAGGGAAGCTGGTTGCACAGGAGGGAGCGGAAGCTTTACCTTTGGTGCCTATTGAGCAGGAGCCCAATCACGGTGAAACTAAACACAGGATTCTCGAAAGAAAACCATTGCTGCTGTTATTCTTAAGCTTAATCGTGATCCTGATAGGTGGCGTGATAGAAATGGTTCCAACTTTCTTTATTTCCTCAAATGTACCTACCATTGCCAGTGTTAAGCCCTATACTGCTTTAGAGCTGCAGGGCCGTGATCTCTATATCAGGGAGGGATGCGTGAATTGTCACAGCCAAACAGTAAGGCCGTTTAGATCAGAAACAGAACGTTACGGAGAATACAGTAAAGCCGGCGAATTTGTGTACGATCATCCATTCCTGTGGGGTTCTAAACGTACCGGCCCTGATTTACATCGCCAGGGTGGAAAATACAGTAATGCCTGGCAATACAACCACCTGATAGATCCAAGATCGATGTCTCCTGGCAGTATTATGCCAGATTATGATTGGTTGGCCGACCAGGTGCTGGACACCACCACAACTGCTGCTAAGATCAATGCCATGCGGACTTTAGGTGTTCCTTACGCAGAAGGATATGAGAGAACAGCAAATCAGGATTTACAAAAACAGGCAGAAGAAATAGCCAGAGACCTCAGAGAAAATAAAGTCAAAATCACCTCTGATAAAGAGATCATAGCCATTATTGCCTACCTGCAAAGGTTAGGGACTGATATTAAAGCTGATAAATAACCATTTAAAAAAGAAATTATGTTTAAGCAACTCAATAATTTAGGTGGAAACGAGTTTTTTATGCTCCTTTCGCTATTCATATTTTTCACCTTTTTTATCGGAGCAACTATTTTCCTGCTCAGAATGAAAAAAACTCATATCAGCTACATGAGTAATATTCCGTTAGATCATTCATCCGCAGACCAAGAGAACCCTCAAGATGAAAAATAAAAGTTTAATAATTGTTTGTTTGTTATTTAGCCTTCCTGTGCTTGCACAGGAAGAAGCTAAAGCAGTGGAAGCTACAGAAAATATCTATAACATTATTGCATTATGTGCTATAGGTGCATCTCTGGTTCTATTTGGTGTGGTAAGTTTGGTTTTGCTCAATACTTTTAAGGTATTAACTAAATTATTGCTGCCTGATGAGGTGAATACCGCAACAGCTCCTGAATTCGAATATGTCATAAAACCAGTGGTGCCTAAAGTAAGCTGGTGGCAAAAGGCATTGTCTTTAAAACCGCTTTCGGAAGAGAAGGATATGCTTATCGAGCATTCTTACGATGGAATTCGCGAGCTGGATAACCCTATCCCAGGCTGGTTCAACTTTCTGTTCTATGGCTCTATCATCTTTGGGATTGTTTACCTGTTAAACTATCACGTGTTTAAAACAGGTAAGCTCCAGGACGAAGAATATGTGATAGAAATGAAGGAAGCAGAAAAGGAAAGAGAGCTTTTCTTATCCAAATCTGCAAACATGGTGGATGAAAATACAGTAAAACCAGATTTAAGTCCGGAAACCCTTGCAGCAGGTAAAGCACTTTATACACAAAGTTGTACCCCTTGCCATGGTGCAGGTGGTGAAGGAACTGTGGGTCCGAATTTAACCGACAACTACTGGTTACATGGCGGAGACGTAAAGGACATATTCAAAACGATTAAATACGGGGTTCCTGATAAAGGGATGATTGCATGGGAAAAGCAGTTAAGCCCTAAGCAAATTGCCGAAGTATCTAACTACGTGAAATCGTTAAAAGGCACAAATCCTGCTAATCCAAAGGCTCCGCAGGGATTAGAAGAAAAAGAAGAAGTCGAGGGTGGTGAGCAGGTAACACCAGCTCCTGAAATTTGAAAGAAAAGAAATGCAAGAGGATATTGATTATCATAGTACGGTAGAATTAGAGGGGAAAAGAAGATGGTTGTATCCTCTTGTTAGAAAAGACAGGTTCTATAAGTATAGGAATACCCTGAGTTATTTATTACTTACGGTACTATTCGTGTCTCCTTATATAAAAGTAAACGGGAACCAGTTTATCCTTTTTAACTTTATAGAGCGCAAGTTTGTACTTTTCGGACAAGTATTCTGGCCCCAGGATTTCTTTATTTTTGTGCTTGCCACTTTACTTTTTGTTATCTCTGTGGTATTATTTACTATAGCATTCGGAAGGATTTTTTGCGGATGGATCTGCCCTCAAACAATATTCCTCGAGATGGTTTTTAGAAAAGTGGAGATCTGGATAGAAGGAGAACCCGCAGCTAGGAAAAAGCTGGATCTTGCTGCGTGGGATGCCACCAAAATAGTTAAAAAACTGAGTAAGCATGCCATTTATCTTTTTATCTCATTCTTCATAGCCAATACGTTTTTGGCCTATATTATTGGTAGTGATGAGCTCATCAAAATTATAACATCGCCCATTTCTCAACACGTAGCAGGCTTTGCAGGGATCTGGCTTTTTACCCTTGTGTTTTATTGGGTATTCAGCCAGGTAAGAGAATTGGTTTGTATTGTTGCATGCCCTTACGGCCGCTTACAGGGTGTGATGCTTGATAAAAATTCTCTCGTGGTTGCTTATAACTATTTACGCGGAGAGCCTAGAGGGAAGAAAAAGAAAGCCAGTTTTATAGAAGAAAATAAAGGAGATTGTATTGATTGCAATCTTTGTGTGGCTGTTTGTCCAACAGGTATCGACATCCGGAAAGGAACACAATTAGAGTGTGTAAATTGTACAGCCTGTATGGATGCCTGTAATATGGTAATGCGTAAGATAGACAGGCCTGAAAACCTCATCGGTTATTATTCTGAAGAGATGATCGCTAATAACAAACAGCCATCATTTACTTTAAGAATGAAGCTGTATAGTATGGTGATCGTATTGATGTTTGGGGTGCTCAGCTACTTTATTCTAAGCAGAAAAAATATAGATGTCACTATTTTACGGGCATCAGGTACACTTTACCAGGAGCAGGAAAATAAGCAGATTAGTAATCTATATACAGTAGAACTCATCAATAAAACGAATGAAAAAGCAGCGGTAGAGATTAAGGCAGAAGATCCTGCTTTTAAAGTGAAATGGGTACAGGAAGTAAAGGAAATAAAAGGGGAGGAGAGCTTAAAAGCTACCTTCTTTTTGCTATTGCCCGAAGAAGCTATTTCCCAGAGAAAAACTGAGGTGAAATTAAAGGTATTACACAACGGAGAATTAATAAATACAATTAAAACAAATTTCTTAGGTCCGGTAAATTAAAAAAAATATGAATTGGGGAAAAGGATTGGTATTAGGGCTCGCATCTTTCATGGGCTTTGTGATATTTTTGGTAGTGCTCATGTTTCGGTCACCAGATGATAGCTTCGATAAAGATTACTATGAAAAGGGACTGGCTTATGATGAAGAGTATAACCAGAAAAAACAGGTGTTAATAGATAGCGTTGCACCAACTATTAAATTAGAGGGAGAAAATGCTTTTTCTATAGAATTAGTTAGCATAGATAGTGGTAAACTGAGGCTCATCAGGCCATCTAACCATTTAGAGGATCAAGAATACCAGCTGTCTGAAAAGAAAACATTTATTAATACTCAAAAGCTTAAAAAGGGAGAGTGGAACCTGGTGGTGAGCTGGAGAGCAGAAGACAAAGATTACCTCTTCGAAAAGAATCTTTTTATCCCATGAACCATTTAAACCTGGCGTTCATCATCGGTATATTCGGCAGCTTACATTGTATAGGTATGTGCGCTCCACTGGCCTTTAGTTTGCCTGCCCAACAGAATAGATTTGTTTTTATTCTCGAGAAATTCTCCTACAACATTGGCAGGGCTATCAGCTATGCATTGTTAGGGTTGCTCATCGGGTTAATTGGAAAGCAACTCTGGATTGCCGGCATCCAGCAATCTTTGAGTATCCTCAGCGGCGTATTAATTTTATTTGCCGCTGCTTTCAGGCTGTTTCCTTCGGTAAATTTTACCAGGAAGTGGAAAAGCAATCTGCCGGGTTCGGTTAATAGCCTAATCATAAAAGCCATTCATCATAAATCAGGGCATTTCATGATAGGTGTCTTGAACGGTTTTTTACCTTGCGGATTAGTTTATGTAGCGCTTGCTACAGCGGTAAATACAGCTAGTGCTTTTCAATCAGCGTTGTTTATGTTCTTTTTTGGTTTAGGCACTTTACCCTTAATGTTATTTGCTATTCTGGGATTCGGATTTGTAAAACCTTCCATCAGGAGTAGTATCAACAGAATTATTCCTCTTTTTATGATTATTTTAGGTGCATGGTTTGTACTCAGGGGATTAAATCTTGATATTCCTTTTTTAAGCCCTCTCATCGGGGGCGACCAACCGGTTTGTAATTAAAAATAAAGCTGGTTTAAATTAATTAAACCAGCTCAACTAAACCAACACTATTTTATCTTTTTAAGCAGACATGCTAAATATTTGCTGCTCAGGTTTCTTATTGGCCAACCTGTCGTCAAAAACAGAGCAGATATTTCTTAAAAATCGTTTCCCGGTAGCTGTTACTTTTAACTCAGTACCATCAAGGGTAATCAAACCATCTTTTCTTAGTTCTTCTAATTTATCTATAGCATTTTTAAAGGAAGGAATAGCTAACTCTTTGCTGGTATAAGCGGTAGCTCCGGTACACATCACATTCAAAATATGCTTGCGCATCATTAAATCTTCAGCATTTAGCAAATGGCCTTTAATTAAAGGCAGTTCCCCTTTTTCTACCCTTCTGCGGTATTCTTCTACCTTCTTTTCATTTTGCGAAAAGCCATACCAGCTGTCGCTGATAGAAGAAACTCCCAGTCCAATAAGTAATTGCGTGTATTGATGGGTATATCCCATGAAATTTCTATGAAGCGTTTTATTTTCCTGAGCCCTGAATAAACTATCCTGTGGTAAGGCAAAATGATCCATGCCAATTTCCTGGTAGCCGGCCGCCAATAACATTTTTTTTCCTTCTTCATATAACTGCAGCTTCTCTTCACCAGAAGGTAAATCCAATTCGGTAAACATCCGCTGACCCGGTTTTACCCACGGCACATGGGCATAGCTATAGTAGGCTATGCGCTCAGGCTTTAACAGGATAACTTTATTGATGGTTTCTTTTAACCCGGCTAAAGTTTGTAATGGCAGGCCATAAATTAAATCGTGATTGATAGAAGTATAACCTATTCTTTTAGCAGCTGCACTCACCTTGTTCACCTCTTCGAAAGACTGCATTCTGTTGATGATTTTCTGAACTTTAATGTCAAAATCCTGGATACCTAAACTTAGCCTTTTAAAACCCAAATCATATAAAGTCCGGAGGTGTGCCTCTGTGGTATTTCCCGGGTGTGCTTCAAAGCTAAATTCAGCCTCGGGATGAATGGTGCAGTTTTCGAGGATCCCTGATATCAGTACTCTTAAGTGCTCAGGGCTAAAAAAAGTGGGTGTGCCGCCTCCAAGATGTAATTCTTTAATCACAGGTGCCTCATCCAGAAACTGTTGGTAGAGTTTCCATTCTTTCAGTACAGTTTCGAGATAAGGCAATTCTACTGCATGGTTTTTTGTAATTCTGGTATTACAGGCACAATAGGTACATAAACTCTCGCAAAAAGGTAAATGTATATAAAGGCTAATCCCACTGGTTTGATTGCTTTCTTTAAAACTTCTTTTAACAGTACTCAGCCAGTCTGGTGTATTAAACATGGCTACATCCCAATACGGAACGGTAGGGTAACTGGTATACCTGGGTACCGGAACATTATATTTCCCGATTAGATTTTTAATTTCCATAAGGCCTAGCTAGCAATTTTTTTTGATGTTTTTTCCGCAACTATTTCGTCTTTCAAACAATTATTCAGGCAAGCACAGGCTCTTCCATTACATTTATTTAAATGCCAGTTATCCAGGTTCTTAATCGTTTGAGTAGCAATTTCGTGAAGAGCTTCGTGTGTTAAGAGAGTTTGCTGTGGACTAAGCACCACATTTTTTAAGCTTTTAAGTTCGTTAATAAGGAGTTTATTTTGCTCATTGTCCTGTACATTAAAATAAACAAGGCCATTGCTTTCTAAAACTGTAGAACCAAAGTATCCAATTTTCTTGGTTTTTAATGCTTTTAAAGCTGCATAAGTATCTACCAGGTCACTTGCACTGGTATTCAGCAGCATTACCCCACTTTTCATCCTGGGGATATTTGTGCTATTAATGATATGTTTATTGTCTGGTGTAGAAGGGATATGGAGCGAAATGATATCTGCTTCTGCAAAAAGCTTTTCTAAACCAACCGACTGGTATTCATGCGGCAGGTGAGTTACTACGGTATCATGAACCAGGACTTTACATCCAAACGAATTAAAAATTTTTGCCGTTTGCTTACCCACTTTTCCAAACCCTATAATTCCAACAGTTTTTCCGTAGAAGTTAAAACCCGTTAAGCCATCAAGATAATAATCAAAGTTCTTAGTGTCTACAGCGCCCGGGATGATTTTCCGGTTTAGGGTTAATGCAAGTGCTATGGTATGTTCTGCAATACTATTTTGTGTGTGCAGAGGGATATTGGCAACTTTAATATTATTTTTTGCGGCAGCAACACGGTCTATATGATCAGTGCTTACCGATCTGGTAGAAATATACCTGATACCAAAACCAGCGAGTTTATCAATAGTAGCTTCGTTTAAACAATCATTTGTAAAAACTACTACAGCATCTTTTCCTTCGGCATAAAAAGCAGTTTCCAGGCTTAAGGAATTAGATATTAAAGTAATATCATGCTTTTTATTGTTAGCTTTTGCTAATAACTCTTTTTCGAATGGCTGTGTACTATAAACAACTGCTTTCATGATCCTTTTGTGAGATTTACAAAAGCAAAAGTAAAGCTAACTACAACAGATTAACATGAGAGCAGTCAGTACTAAAAGTGATTAAAATCAGTTTTTCATATTTTTTAGCTTCGATGGGTCAAGAATAGTAATCTCGCTACCTTTTTTTTCTATTAATTTTTCTTCTTTAAAATCACTTAAGGTACGGCTTACGGTTTCTGTTGCCATACCCGCCATAGCTGCCAAATCATCACGTGAAATTTTAAATACATTTTCGTTATGATGAATTTCATTTATTCTTAAAAGTGTAATTGCCATTCTTTTCCTTACGGAATTATAGGCCAGCTGGATAAGCTGATCTTCTTTTTGAGAAATACTATGTGATAACAAATTAATAAAACGCATAGCTACCTCGGTGTTTTTTTGCAGCAGGCTGTTTAGCTGGTCTTTTGGCAAAATACAAATAGCACTGTCTTCCATAGCCTGGGAACTTTCTGTATGGGTTTGGCTAATAATTGCATCATGCACTCCAAAGTATTCATCACTGTTGTAGATTCCTGTTAAGAATTCGCGGCCATCTTCATTAAGTTTTACCGTTTTGATACTGCCAGATAGTACCAGGAAAATTCCCTGGGAGTTATCTCCGTCATAATATATAGTTTGGCCCTTTTTTACATTCCTAATTTTCTTTTCAGCAATCAGCGTTTCCAGCTCTTTAGAATTTTCGGCAGTATGGGCAAAACTCTTTAGTTTTTTTAGCTCATTGGTATAGAATTCTTCCTGTTTTTTCTTTTTACTTAAACGGACTTCTACAGCATTAAGCAATTCCATATCATCGAAAGGTTTGGTGAGGTAATCATCTGCACCCATTTCCATTCCTTTTCTCATATCGTTTCGCTCTACTTTGGCAGTTAAAAAAATAAGGGGAATCGCAGCAGTATCTATGTTTTTATTTAACAGGTATAGCACACCATAGCCATCTAATTCGGGCATCATGATGTCACAGATAATTAAATCAGGTTTTTCTTTTTGGGCTTTTTCAATACCAATTTTTCCATTCTCTGCTGTTATGGTGTTGTAGCCGGCCAGGCTTAATATTTCTGCAGTACCTTCGCGTATATCTTCGTTATCTTCTATAATTAAAATAGTTCTCTTCATTATAAATCAAATATCAATGTAAATTTGGTGCCTTTATTTTCAGAACTTTGGAATTCTATCTCGCCTTCCATAAGTTTTATATATCGCTCTACGATGTTTAATCCTAGCCCGGTGCCTGGAATGTTTCCGGTGTTGTTTGCTCTAAAGAAAGGTTCGAAAAGGTGTTTTTGGTCTTCTAATGGAATCCCAATACCATCATCTTTGATGGTAATGTAACACTTATCATTAGTAATTTCTGTATTAAATTCAATAAAGGTGTTTTCGCCCGAATATTTAACAGCATTAGCGATTAAGTTGATGATGGCGCTCCTTAGTAAGTTTCCATCAATATCCACCATATTTTCTAAACCGGTGTGCTGGTATATAATATGCTGGTTTTGTTTAGCAACAGTCTGCATTTCTTCTGTAATCTCTTCAGAAAATTTCACCAGGTTAATCAGCGTTTTTTGGGCCTGGACCTTTCCGGTTTCCAGTTTTTCAAGAGAAAGAAAATCATTGAGTATGATCGTAAGGTTGCCCACCCCGTTTTTTATTTTACTCACATGTTTAGAAATGTTCGGGTTAGCATACTCCTGTGCATATTTTTCTATCAGCGAAGCGGACAGCTGTATCGAACTTAAAGGCGTTCTGAATTCGTGGGAAGCCATAGAAACAAAGCGGCTTTTGAGAAGGTTAAGTTCCTTTTCTTTTTCCAAAGATAAGCTCACATCTGCTTTAGCTTTTTCCAGCTCATCAACCGTTTTTTCTAAAGAAGCTGTTCTTTCTGTTACCAGGCTTTCCAGTTGGTTGGTATAAACAATAAGACGGTGTTCGGCCTCTTTTTGCTTGCTCAAATCATGGATAAAACCAGTGTAAATTTTCCTGCCATAGTATTGCACTTCGCTGACTGCCAATCTAAAAGGGAATATCTCACCATCTTTTCTCAAGCCTTCCACCTCTCTGCCAATACCAATAATGCGGGGTACCCCAGTTTGCTGATACCTCACCAGGTATCCATCATGTTGCCTTTTATGTGGCTCGGGCATTAGTACAGAGACATTCTTTCCACAAATCTCTTCTGCCTCATATCCGAAAAGTTTACAGGCAGACGGATTTACGGATTCTATAAGGCCCCGTTCGTCTATCGTTATAATACCATCTATAGCATTCTCTATAATTGCATTTAATAAAGCCAATTTTTCCATCCATTCCAAAATAACTCAATATAATGATGAATACCAACTCCTGATGTAATACATTTTGAAAGATGACGATCATCATATTTTTTTTTATAGAAATTCAGCTACTTCGCATTAAATAAAATTACACCATGAATCATACATTTCATATACCTGTATTAGGTTTGGCTTATTCGGTAGATACTCCTGCAAAAGTAGCTAAATACGGGATTTCTTCAGTTGCATCTATTGTAGATGATACTTTGGCTGAAAGAATGAGAAAGTTTTACACCGAGAAAAATAACCAAACCTTTATTCCAATAGACAAAAAAGAACACGATTTTAGAGCCAAAAGAATTACCGCCTACCTTAATTTATTGAAAGAAATTATCGATCAGCAGGTTCATGATTTAAAGAACGAAAGCTTCGAAAGCGGGCTGGAAATTAATAAGTATTTTAACATGTTGCCAGAGCAGTCGGCCGTTAAGCAGATGTATTGTAAAATGTTAGCTACCAACAACAAGGAGGAGAAGAAAGAATTAGAGGAATTATTAAGAAGTAAGATTGTACCCGGAGCTATTGATGTGAATATCATGGCAAAGGTAGACCGAATGAGTTTGGATGCAGAAGGTAATATGGTTATTGATGATAATAGCGATGCATTGAGTGCTTTAAGAGGATTTGCTCATAGTAATTTGAGTTCTTCGGTAGTATTGTCTGCCGGGATGAACCCCCGCTTATACAGCTATTTAGAAAGCTTTCCCGATTTCTTTCCGGATGAAAACAAACAAATAAAGAAGAAAATTATCCTAAAAGTAAGCGATTTCAGGTCTGCTTTTATACAGGCAAAGTTCCTGGCTAAAAAAGGCCTTTGGGTTTCGGAATTCAGAATAGAGTCAGGTCTCAACTGTGGCGGGCATGCATTTGCAACAGAAGGTATTTTACTGGGGCCAATTTTAGAAGAATTTAAAAATAAAAAAGCAGAGATGGTACAGGAAATAGGAGTGATGTACCAAACTGCATTGGCAACAAAAAATATTTCCCCGGGTGCTATCCCCGAAGTGAAATTAAGTGTACAGGGAGGCATTGGTACTGCAGAGGAGAACGAATTCTTGTTAAAGCACTATGATTTAGACGCAACGGGCTGGGGTAGTCCCTTTTTGCTGGTACCAGAAGCTACCAATGTAGACGAACATACTTTAACAGATCTTGCCAGTTCTGGTAAAGAAGATTTTTACATCAGCGGCTCGTCACCTTTAGGCGTTCCGTTTAATAATTTCAGCAAAAGCTCGGCAGAAAAACTGAGGTTAGAGCGAATAGCCAAAAATCGTCCGGGCAGTCCCTGTACCAAAAAATACCTGGTTTCTAATACCGAGTTTACAAAAGAACCTATTTGTACAGCATCAAGGGAATACCAAAAATTGAAGATAGAAGCCCTGGATGCAGCGCATCTGGAGCCAGAGGAATACCAGGAAAAGTTTAATGCGGTAACAGAGAAGATGTGTTTATGCGAAGGTTTGGTTACCTCGGCTTATCTTAAAGATCATTTACTAAAGCCCAAAGAAAGCAAAGCGGTAGTGATCTGTCCGGGACCTAATATCGCCTATTTTAACGGTATTTTTACCCTGGAAGAAATGGTAAAACATATCTATGGACAGGTGAATTTATTAGCAGGAACTCAGCGTTCTAATATCTTTATCAATGAGCTGAGTTTGTATGTTGATTATCTTAAAAAAGATATCATCAGCAACCTGAAAGAATTCTCAGATAAAAAGGCTAAGTATTTCGCAAAGTTTAAACACCAGCTTAATGAAGGGATCGCTTATTATCAACAACTTATTCCTGATTTGTATAATCAGTCAGAGAATTATAAAAACCAGATGTTAAAAGAATTAAAAGAGCTGGAGGTAAAGCTCTCTTCTATACCGGCGTAGACGAAAAGAAACCGGTTTTCAAATAAAAAGGCTGTTTCCTGTACTTATCTGAGATGAGCTAAAGAAACAGCCTTTTTATGTGATATGGAAATTAGGAATCGGGATTAGCCAGGCATTTCCATAACCCTAATGATTATTATGCGTTTTTATGTCTCTTTCCAACCGTATGGCCTGCTACCGCAAAATACAGGATATAAGCATAAGCAGGCACCATGGTATATAAGAAGGCATGCTGGAAATCAATATGTAAATGATCTTTTAAATACCCGTAAACCAATGGCCAAATTGCACCACCAGCAATACCCATAATCATAATAGCAGATCCTATTTTGGTAAATCTGCCTAATCCTTTAATCCCTAGTGGAAAAATAGCTGGCCACATTAACGAATTGGCAAGGCCTAATAATGCAACAGCAAAGAAAGATACATTACCGGTAGTAAAAACAGATAAACAGGAGAGTACTACTCCGGTAATTGCACAAACTCTTAATGCCATTTGCTGACTTACAAAACGAGGAATGGTAATAATTCCAATGATGTAACCCACCAACATACAAATTAAAGTAAAGGAGGTAGAGAAACGAACAATATCAGGATTGATATTTAACTCTCTGCCATAAGTATTGATGATGTCTCCGGCCATTACTTCCACAGCTACGCAAAAGAACAGGCACAAGGCACCCAGGAAAAGGTGAGGAAACTGGAAAATACTTGTTTTTCTAACTACAGCATTAGCAGATTCATCCTGTACATCTAAAACATCCTCATCTTCTGCTTCAATATCAGGAAGATGACTGAACTTGATTACCAATGCAAAAGCTACAAACAAAACAGCTAAGGTAATGTATGGCGTATGCACACGTTGCAACAGTTCGTCCAGGATGGCATTTTTAGCAACAATGTCTGTTGTGGTATTCAGCTTAGCAGTAACCTCTTCAGAGTTTTTAAGAAATAGGGTACCGAAGATGATAGGTACCAATACTCCTGCAAATTTATTACAGATACCCGCTATAGAAATTCTTTGTGCCGCACTATCAATGGGGCCAATGATGCTTAAGTAAGGATTTACTGCAGTTTGTAAAAGTGCCATTGCAGAACCCTGAATAAAAATCCCTGTTAAAAAAAGTCCGTAACTTCTGTTATCTGCTGCAGGTATAAATACCAACGAACCTAAGCCCAGAATCACCATCCCGGCAACCAACCCGTTTTTGAAACCAATCTTTTTCAAAATCCATGAACTTGGCAATGCTAAAAAGAAATAGGCAATGTAAGATGCAAAAGCTACAAAAAAAGCTTGCAGGTCTGTCTCAAGGTTACATGCTATTTTTAAAAATGGAATTAATGTGCCGTTGGCCCATGTTACAAAGCCAAAAATAAAAAATAGGGCACTAATGATAATCATCGGCCCCAGGGTTGATTGTTTTGAATGTTGATTAGACATGAAGGGTATATTATTAGTTTAGTTTTTAGTTTAAAATGAAAGTACACAAAAACAAGCTAAGTCGTTCTGTGTACTTTCTATTTTTTTTATTTAAAATTCATGCCTTACAAAAGCTTCTATAGCTTCGTATTCTGCCAGACCCAGCTGATCATATGCTCTTGCCGTTTCGCTGGTTCTTTCTTCTGCTCTTACCCAAAACTCTCTTGCATCATCACCAGGGAAAACCGGTAAGTCTTTTTGAGACTGGTGCTTGTAAATAGCCAAACGTTTTCTGGTTACCTCTTGCGGAGACAATGGTACCGCCATCTGGATTTCATGAATTTCAAACTCATGCCATGCGCCACGGTATAACCATAACCAGCAATCTTTCACCCAGTCTTCGGTAGCTTTTAATCTCACTAAAGCCTGGTAAATAATGTCGAAACAAACTTTATGTGTTCCGTGTGGATCAGCAAAGTCTCCGGCAGCAAATACCTGGTGAGGTTTTACTTTGTTTAATAATTCCATGGTTTGGATGATATCATCCTCATAGGAAACTGTTTTAGAAAATTTCCCTCTATCGTAAAAAGGCAAATCCTGGAAATGAATATTCTCATCAGGCAAGCCTGCGAAACGGGCTCCTGCAATAGCTTCTCCTTTTCTGATTAAACCTTTAATGGTTCTTACTTCCTGCGTATCAATCTGGTTTGGTTTTTTATCCCCAAAAAAGGACCTGCTCTCAGAGTAAACACGGTCTAATTGTGCAGTATCTAAATTCATAGATTTGGCAAAGTCTTTGGCAAACTCTATATATCTTAGTACTTCTTCGTCCCACACTGCCGTGTTCCCGGATGTTTGGTAAGCAACATGTACATCATGTCCCTGGTCTGCCAAACGTATAAAAGTACCTCCCATAGAAATTACGTCATCATCCGGGTGCGGAGAAAATACAATCGAACTTTTTCTGGCAGGGTTAGCTCTTTCTGGTCTTTGGCTGTCATCAGCATTAGGCTTGCCACCTGGCCAACCGGTAATAGTATGTTGTAATTTATTAAAGATCTCAATATTGATATTGTAAACAGGTCCTCTTTCTGTAGCAAGCTGGGCCATTCCATTACTGTTGTAATCTTCTTCAGTAAGCTTTAAAATAGGTTTTCCTGTTTTCTTAGCCAACCAGATCACCGCTTTTTTAATGGTTTTGATATCCCAAACACAGTCTCTTACTAACCATGGTGTATCAAAACGTGTCAGTTCTGTTGCAGCTTCTTTATCAAGAATAAATTCTACATTATCAGATAGTTGTAAGAAAGTTGCAGGTACTTCAGAGGAGATTTCTCCTTCAACAGCTTTTTTTACAATGGATGCCTTAGTTTGGCTCCATGCCATTAAAATAATTTCTCTTGCTTTAAAGATGGTACCTACACCCATGGTGATGGCTTTGGTTGGTACATTTTCTTTACCACCAAAATCTTTGGCTGCATCTCTTCTGGTTAAATCATCAAGAGTTACTAAACGGGTACCCGAGTTTGGCGCAGAACCTGGTTCGTTAAATCCAATGTGCCCTGTTCTGCCAATACCTAGTAACTGGAAATCAAGGCCTCCGTGTGCTGTGATTTTTTGCTCATATTTAATACAAAAATCAGCAACTTCATCTTCAGTAAGCGTTCCGTCAGGAATATTTATGTTGGCTTTATCTATATCAATATGGTTAAATAACTGCTCGTTCATGAAAGTTACATAGCTTTGTACAGCATCTGCCTTCATCGGGTAGTATTCATCCAGGTTAAAGGTCACCACGTTTTTAAAAGATAAACCTTCTTCTTTATGTAAACGAATGAGTTCTTTGTAAACCCTAACAGGAGTAGCACCGGTAGCCAGCCCAATAACCGCTTTTTCGCCCAGTTGTTGCTTTGCTTTAATTAGAGAGGCAATACGGCTGGCAACATGTTTAGACGCAATATCCGGATTTTCGAAAACACTAACCGCTAATTTTTCAAAACGGGTTTCTTCAAGAAGATTTAAACGAGACATTTTATTTTTATTTATATGTGTAATTTGTTCCTAGTTCAAACTTAATAAAAAAATCATATTATGATGATATCTTATTAAAAAAATTATTAAGTTAGATTAATTATTAGAAACCTAAACTTATGAGTAACCAAATTTACACTAAACCGAGATACTTATCACTGGATGTTTTAAGAGGCTTAACGGTAGCTTTAATGATTGTGGTGAATACACCCGGGGATTGGGCAAATATCTATGCACCGTTTAAACATGCAGACTGGCATGGTTTCACCATTACAGATTTAGTTTTTCCTACCTTTTTATTTGTTGTGGGAAATGCCATGAGCTTTGGTATGGACAGGCTAAAGCAAGCCGGGGATGCTGCATTTTTAAGAAAGATTTTTAAGCGTACGCTCATCATATTTGGCATCGGCCTGTTTGTGATATTCTTTCCCTTCATTACCTATACTAATGATGAGTATGTTTTTAAAAATATTCTTAACATTAGAATATGGGGTGTGTTGCAGCGTATCGCGGTCTGCTATTTTTTCGG
This sequence comes from Pelobium sp., assembly GCA_045629485.1. GTDB lineage: Bacteria > Bacteroidota > Bacteroidia > Sphingobacteriales > Sphingobacteriaceae > Pseudopedobacter. The sequence goes on from JAZQRF010000198.1 coordinate 16,853, forward strand.
TAGCTTAATCGCTTATTATTTCAGTACAAGAGGCATATTGGCTATCAGTGCAGTTATTCTTCTTGTTTATTGGGGCCTGATGTACTATTTGGGGAATCCTTCTGATCCCTATAGCCTGGAAGGAAATGCAAGTATTCCTATAGATCTGGCTTTGTTAAGACCCGAAAATCTTTACCATGGCTTTGGTATTCCTTTTGATCCCGAAGGATTGATCAGCACCTTACCTGCAATAGTAAACGTAACGCTGGGTTTCCTGGCTGGTAAATACATTCAGAGTGCCGGTAATAAATTAAGCACAGTAGCCAAACTGGCTGCAGCTGGCTTGGTTCTGATTATTGTTGCTCAATTGTGGGCACCGGTGTTTCCAATCAACAAACCTATCTGGACCAGTACTTTTGTGTTAAATACCGTTGGATGGGATTTAGTAATTATTGC
>JAZQRF010000199.1:0-86969 GCA_045629485.1 Pelobium sp.
ACTAAAGTTTTAAAAGCCGGTAAATAGGTATCCCATAGGTCATAGTTACTTGCCGTTGCATCAAAAACATGACGTAAAGGTTCGGGTCCGCTGTGTACCGCGTAGTGTTTGGCACAGGCTGCAGCTTTTAAATATTTAGGATCATCTCCCTGTAAACCCTGCACAAAAGATTTCCCCAGCATAGCCGTTAAATAAGGATCTTCTCCATATGTTTCCTGGCCACGTCCCCATCTTGGATCTCTAAAAATATTAATGTTTGGTGTCCAGTAGGTGAGTCCCAGGTACCTGTTTCCCGTTTGATTATTTTCTATGGCTTTATTATGAATGGCTCTTCCTTCAAGTGCAGAATAATTAGCCATATCTGCCAGAGATTGCGTATCAAATGTGGCTGCCATCCCAATAGCCTGAGGAAATACAGTTACTTTATGGGGCGTTCGGGCAACCCCATGCAATACTTCGTTCCACCAATCGTAAGCAGGAATTCCTAAACGGGGGATAGCTGGTGCGGCATTGAGCATTTGAGCTACTTTTTCTTCTAATGTAAGCCGGCTAACCAGGTCATCTACTCTTTTCTCAAAAGTGGAGTTGTAATCCTGAAAAGGATATTTAGGCTGGGCAAAGGCAATAATGGTAAAAAATAAAAAAACGAAGGTGAGTTTCTCTTTTAGCATGAGTTTTAATAAAAGGTTACAATTGGAGATAATAAAAATTAAATATACAGTTTTATGCAACCGGTTGCAATGATTATTTGAGCTTTTTATTTATTGATAAAAGCATAAGAGAAGAAGGGAAAAGGTAGGAAAAGAAAAAGCCATTCAGGTTAACTGAATGGCTTTTGTATGGGGAGCTTAAAAACTTAAGCTAAAACTTCTGAAACTAGATCAGCAGCCTCTTTTAATAAAATCGCAGAGAATACTTTTAATCCTGATTCATCAATTAACTTTTTAGCTTCCTCAGCATTTGTACCTTGTAAACGTACGATAATTGGAACGCGGATATCGCCAATTTCTTTGTAAGCATCAATCACACCTTGTGCAACTCTATCACAACGTACAATACCACCAAAAATATTAATTAATATAGCTTTAACGTTAGGGTCTTTTAAGATGATGTTGAAAGCTGCTTTTACAGTTGTTGCATTTGCAGTACCACCCACATCTAAGAAGTTTGCAGGCTCGCCACCAGCAATTTTAATGATGTCCATAGTTGCCATTGCTAAACCAGCACCGTTTACCATACAACCCACGTTTCCGTCTAGTTTTACATAGTTAAGGTTAGATTCTGATGCTTCTACTTCTGTAGGGTCTTCTTCTGAGGTATCGCGTAAAGCAGCATAATCCGGATGACGGAATAAGCCATTATCATCTAAATCAACTTTAGCATCAACAGCTAGGATCTTATCGTCTGATGTTTTTAAAACCGGGTTGATCTCAAACATAGCAGAATCTGTTGCTTCGTAAGCTTTGTATAAAGCAGCAACAAATTTTGTCATTTCTTTAAAAGCGTTTCCGGATAAACCTAAATTAAAAGCAATTTTTCTTGCCTGGAAGGCTTGCAAACCAACTTTAGGATCAATTTCTTCTTTAAAGATTAAATGAGGAGTGTGTTCTGCAACTTCTTCAATATCCATACCGCCTTCGGTAGAATACATGATAATGTTACGGCCAGCAGCTCGGTCTAACAAAACAGAAACGTAAAACTCTTTAGTTTCTGATTCACCAGGATAATAAACATCCTGTGCAACTAAAACCTTATTTACTTTTTTACCTTCAGGTCCGGTTTGTGGAGTAACCAATTGCATACCGATAATATCCGTAGCTCTTTGTTTTACTTCCTCTAAATTTTTAGCTAGTTTAACACCTCCGCCTTTTCCACGTCCGCCGGCATGTATCTGGGCTTTAATAACTACCCAGTCCGAACCAAAATCTTCTTTTAATTTTTTGGCCGCTTCTACAGCTTGTTCCGGAGTATCAGCAACGATACCTTCCTGAATGCGTACGCCAAAGCTTTTTAGTATTTGCTTACCTTGATATTCGTGAATGTTCATCTCGTAAAAATTTGCCGTGAAATTACGAATCCAAAGCTAGAAATGAAACCTATTTGCTAATTATTTTAAGAAATAATTAACACTTCATTTATTTCCTGTGCTTATTTGAGAAATGGAACAATTATTATGTGTAAGGCATGGCCCCGGAAAAATAACAGTTTTCCTCTACCTTAAATCTCTATGAAAAATTTATAGTTTTGTGATATGCTTAAAGCAAGTGGGATTAAAAGAAATTTCGGCAACCTTTCTATACTTAAAGGTGTAGATATTAGTGTAAACAAAGGCGAAATTGTAAGTATTGTTGGTGCATCGGGTGCTGGAAAAAGTACTTTACTTCATATTATTGGTACATTGGATAAGCCCGATGAAGGTGAAGTTTTTATTAATGATATATGCATCAATACATTAAAATCTAATGAGCTGAGTGCTTTCAGGAATAAAAATATTGGATTTATTTTTCAATTTCATCATTTGTTGCCAGAGTTTACTGCTTTAGAAAATGTTTGTATTCCTGCATTTATTGCAAAAGCTCATAAAGCCGAAACCGAGAAAAGAGCAAAAGAACTATTGGATATTTTAGGATTAGGGCACCGGGCCAACCATAAGCCTAATGAGTTATCTGGTGGAGAGCAGCAAAGAGTGGCGGTGGCCAGGGCGCTTATTAACAAGCCTGCATTAATTCTGGCTGATGAACCCTCCGGTAATTTAGACTCTAATAATGCCAAAGAGCTTCACCAGCTGTTTTTTGATCTCAGAGAACAGTTTAACCATACTTTTATAATCGTTACGCATAATGAAGATTTAGCCAATATGGCTGATAGAACCATCACTATGAGAGACGGATTAATATACCCAGAACAAATTTGAAAAAGATACTTATAACAGCGGCAAATTCGCCAAAGGCTTACCAACTAGCTCATATTCTACCTCAACAGCAGGTTGTTTTTGCTGATTCCTCTGTTCAGCAATTTATTATTCCTGATGAAAATAGTTCTTCTTATGCGCATGAGTTGTTAAGTTTTTGCCTGGATCACCAGATAGAAGAAATTTTCCCTATAAAATCGAAAGAAATAAAGTCGCTTGCAGAGGCAAAAGTACTCTTTAAAGAATATGGCATTGCTATTTGCATCCCCGATTTATTAACAGCGCATAAGCTTAATAACTTACAGGATATTCATCCTGCTTCTGCCTCAAATTATACCATTGTTGGAAGCTATCAGGAATTGTCTTCGACTTTATTGTCTTTAGGTTATCCCGATAAGAAATTTGTTTTAGGCAGGGCAAACGATGAAGGCGATTTACTGACTATAGATGATACCCAATCAAATTTAAATTCTATTTGGCAAGGTTTAACAAGTATTTCTTTTTTGCAAATAGGAAAACTGTTTAATCATAAGGATTTCGAACCGATTAAGATTTACGCGGTAGAAGAGGATATCATCAAAGCAGATGTTTTGTTTTATGATCACCTGGTTTCCATCATTCAATATCTTGATATAGAAACTATAGCTTTAATTACTGCACTCCATAGCCATTTAAACCTTACAGGTTTTTTTGAAATTTGTATTTCCGGCGGAAAAATTCTTCGTATTAAACCCAATACACTATGATCCAATTTTCTGCTATCCAACCAGAAATAAAAGCTGTAATATTCGAGCTGGATGATGTGCTGATACCAGAGAAGGATTATGATTTACAGGTTTATTATCTTTTTGCTAACTTCTTAGAGTATCTGGAGACATTTCCGCCAGCACAGGATGTGGTAGCATTTATGAGTAAACGTTACGAAATTCATGGTAAAGAAAATATGTTCGAAGAAGTAGTAAAAACTTTTGGCATTGATACCAAATACCAGGAGAATTTAAACTTACTATTTAAAAATGCCAAACTCCCTTTAAAACTTTTGTTGTATAAAGAGGCTTTGGATTTATTACAGCAACTTATTGTTAACCGTAAGCAAATTTTTATTTTAACAAAGGGCGACCCGGAACAGCAACTGAATAAGTTGAAACAGGTTGAATGGAATGGCCTCGAAAAATACTTGAAAGTTTATTTTATAGAGGAATTGGGTGATACCTGCGTTGATTTTATCAAATCACAAAACAACCTGGAATCTGCTGCGCTTCTTTTTGTGAGTAACAGTTTGGCAGATAAAGAATTAGCCCATAGAAATAATATCTCCTACTGGTCTTTAAATTCCTGACAAATTCGTGATATTGTAATATATTTAACCTGAAATAAAAAGGCAGGGTACTACGTTTATTCGTAATACATATACACATGATAAGAAATTCTTTCAAAGCAGTAATGCTATTGCTTATGGCGTTTACTGTTCTATCCTGTAAAAAGGATAAAATAGAACCCGATGTGCCCACACCAACAACCAACAGAAGCGAGTTAACGAAAGATTCTATTTTTTTGTACGCAAAAGAAGTGTATTTGTGGAATACTAGTCTTCCTTCTTACTCTGTATTTAAACCCCGGAATTACAATTCTTCTTCTAATCAACTGGATAATTTTAACCAGATTTTATTAAGAATAACCAAATACAGCGGTTTTGAAAATGTCCCAGGTTATCCCAATGAAGCTAAATATTCTTATATAGAAGATTTAGTAGCAAGCGGACAAATTGCTTTTAAAAGTTCGTCTAAGGCAAGTGTTAACTTAAATGGTGATGGAAATGATACAGGCCTTAATCTTGGATATTTGGGAACTGAACAGGATTATGATATTGTGGTAAGGTATATTTCTCCAGGGTCCTTCGCGGCATCACAAAATCAAATTAAAAGAGGAGATATCATTTTAACTATCAACGGGGTGAGTTATGGGAACGACTTTAATAATGAAGTTTATAGAATTGAAAATGCCCTGGAACAAAATGTGGTTACTGTTACCGGAAGAAAAGGAGAAACTGGTGCAGCATTTACTGTTACACTAAACAAAACTAATTATGTAAGCAGCCCTGTTCTTAAAGATTCTGTCTACACAGAAGGCTCCAGGGTCATTGGTTATTTGGCGTATGCCCGCTTTTCGGATGAAATAAATTCTGTTGCTGCATTAAACAATGTGTTTCAGAAGTTTGCAACTAAGGGCGTAACCGATTTGGTTATTGATTTAAGATATAATGGGGGAGGTTTTGTATCTACCGCAGAGCACCTTACCAACCTGATTGCTCCAGTTCGTTTGGCTAATCTAACGATGTTTACAGAATATTATAATTCAACCATGCAAAACAGGCAGGCTACAATTTTAAAGAATCAGCCCAGGCGTGATGAACGTGGCAATATAACTTCAGGCAATTACTTTGATAATGCTACTTTTAAATCTTCCGATTTGGTGACACGTTTTTCCAAAACCAATGCCGGTTACTTAAATAATATTGAAAAGGTAGTATTTATAACCAGTGGGAGTACAGCTTCTTCCAGCGAATTGGTGATCAATAGTTTAAAGCCGCACATTACTGTGAAAACTGTGGGTAAACAATCTTACGGAAAACCAGTGGGTTTCTTTCCAATCAGGATAGATAAATATGATGTGTATTACGCGATGTTTGAAACGAGGAATTCGTTGGATAAGGCAGAATATTATGATGGTTTCAAACCAGATAAAGATGTTTATGACGATTTTAGATATGATTTTGGAGACAAGCGAGAAAACAACCTGGCCCATGCAATCTATTATTTGGATAAAGGAGTATTTTCTGAAAGCAGTTTTATAGCATCAACAAAAGGGGCTAAAACTTCAGCAACACCAACCGAAACCAGAGTTTTGGATGAAAAAGGAATTCGTACAGGAGAGTTTAAAGGAATGATTGGTTTGCCAGCCAGAAAATAATTTAATACCGAAATTATTATTGCTGATTTACAGAAGTTATTTTCTTTTATTTGCGATTTAAATTGATAGCCATGTTTTTAAGTAACAATCTGTGTAGATTAACCGTTAAAAAAGATAGTTAGCATAAATACAAAGTGTTATTAATTTATTTTAAATTAAAATTATGGTAGGTGAAATCATTCAAAAAGAGGAGATATTAAACTATAAAATTGTTAATGCTCCCGAAGACCTGGCCAATCAGTTGCAGGATAAATTAGGAGAAGCTTTACGGTTAGGAAACACTTTTAAATCTAAAGCGAATATCGCGTTTAATACCACAGAAGGTCCTAAACGTGTTGAAACAACCGTTTGGAATGTTACTTCAGACTTTATAGAATTGAAAGGTGGAATTCATATCTCTACCCATAGTTTGCTGGATGTGGAATTTTAAAATCTCAAGAGAGGTAGCTGATAGAGGTTATGCTACTTCTCTTAAATCTACTGCTACCACCCTCGAAACTCCTTGTTCTACCATCGTTACCCCATAAATAATATCGGTACTTGCAATGGTACGTTTATTATGAGACACCACAATAAACTGCGATTCGTTAGAGAATTTCCTGATGATATTATTAAATTTATCAATATTGGTGTCATCTAATGGTGCATCCACCTCATCGAAAATACAAAATGGGGCAGGTTTTAAAAGGTACAAAGAAAAGAGCAGGGCAGTAGCTGTCAGCGTTTTTTCTCCTCCCGAAAGCTGATTGATCGACAGCGGACGTTTTCCTTTTGGCCGGGCAATAATATCTATATCCGATTCTAAAGGATTATCCGGATTACTTAAAATCAAATCGCAACTGTCTTCTTCGTTAAATAAGGATCTGAATACACGCATAAAATCTTCTCTTACATGTGTAAAAGCATCCATAAATTTATCTTTTGCAGTATCGTCAATCTCTTTTATGGTTTGTAGGAGAGAAGCCTTTGCATCTGAAAGATCTTTTTTCTGGGTTTGGATAAACGTATAACGCTCTTCCATTTCTTTATAAGCCTCCATGGCTGTAGAATTAATGGCGCCAAAATCTTCCAGTTGCTTTTTAATTTTCTCTACTTTTTGCTTAATTTCTTCCTCGTCTTCATTCTCCGGAATTTCTTCATCAAATAAATCTTCAATATCTAAATCGAACTCCACTGCCAGACGTTCTTTTAGCGAACTTAGTTCTATTTTTAGCTGGCTCTTTTTTTCTTTAATTTCATTTGTGATGCCTTCAATATTGTCTTTTTTCTTTCTGAGCTCGGTTAGCTGAGTTTCTAATTCATTTACCTTTTCGCGGGAAGAATAGTAGTCTTTTTCGGCCTCCTGTAATGCATTTTCCAGCTCTTCTTTTTGCTGGTACATGGCAATCAAATCTTCGTCATTATGATCTACATGTTGTAAAGTGTCTTTTATGGTTGCTTTCGTTTTTTCCAGCTCAGCGGTATTTACATTCACTCTGGTCTCCAGGTTTTCGTGTTGAGATTCGCGGTATTCCAAATCTTTTTCTATCCCGTTTACCTTATTTTGCTGTTGATGAAATTTGATGTTTTCGGCATTAAAAGCAGAAGAACGCATGGTCAGCATTTCACTTAACTCTGTAAAAGCTTGTTGTTGTGCAATCAATTTTTCAGCAACAATATGTTTTTGATTAATTAATTCGCTAATTAATGGTCGTTTATTAACCAGTTCTGCTGCAATATTTTGTAGCTTTTGATTAATGTCCTGCTTACGGTTCTGGCTGTTCTCTATAAAAGATTGATATTGTTCCTGCTTGGTTTTTACAGATATCAATTCATTTTGCAGTTGGTTTACTTCTACCTGTAATAGGCTAATTTCCTGATTTTTTGTCGCTGCTTTAAGCGAGCTTAATTTCAGTGTATTTTCCTCAATAAAATTTTTAACAGCTTTAGCTTGGTTTTCAAATTCTTTTATTTTTTTGCTAAGGTTTTCGAGATTCTTTGCCCGACCAATTCTCTTCCCTTCAAACAAGCCAACAGAACCCCCGGAAAGTGTGTATTTTGATTTATTAAACTTTCCCGATTTCCCGATTAAAACAATGTTTTTATCTATAACGGTGGTATTTAAATCACTTTCTTTTCCATCGTCTACTAAATAAACATGCTGAAGGAGATGAGCAATGAGAGTTTTGTATTTTTTATCGCACTCGGTTACTGATAAAACCGGAATAGCATTTTCTATTTCATTAATTTCTGTAAATAGTGTTTCGAAATTCTTGAGGATAAAAAAGTTAGCTTTTCCTCTGGAGGAGCTGCTTAAAAGTTGAATAGCTTCTATGGCATCTTCGTAAGAATCTACAACGTAATGGTTCATTAATGGCTCAAGAAAGTTTTCTATGGCAATTCTGTATTCTTCATTACAAAAAAGGATGTCAGAAAGCAGCGGTGCCTTTTTAGCCCAATTCGCATTCTTTTTTAAGAAGCGGATAGATTCAGGGAAACCTTCCAGGTTATCAACCATGCTCTTTGTGAGGTTGTATTCGTTCTGTCTGGAATCTATTTTCCTGCTTAAGTTGTTAAGTTCTTCTTTATTTTCAACTAAAAGCTCTTCGGTATTTTTTAATTGATCCTGTAATTCATTTTCAAGACTTTGAAGATGAGATAAATGATCATTTTTAGCTGCCAGTTTATCTTCTATTTCAGTAATGGCTTTATTAAATTCGGAAAGCTGAATTTCTTTAGAAGCAGTATCTTCCATATTTCTCAGGCTTTCCTGTTCCAGTGCATCTTTCTGGATATTTAGAATCTCTATGTCTTTTTCAGCTTTATAAAGATTGTTTTGCAAATCTGCACTCTCTTTTTGGCAATGATCAACCAGGTTTTTTTCTGATTGCTGCCTTATGCGTAACTCTTCAACTTCTTCTTTAATTTCGTTGAGGTTGGCCGAAACAATTTGTAAGTTTTGCTCCTCTAAAGCTCTGTCCTCATTTAATCTCTTGAGATTATAAATGACGTGGTTTAACTGGTTTTTGTCTTTTTCCAGCTCTTCTGTAAGCTTAGATTCTTTATCCTGTAGAAATTTTAGTTGTTCGTTCTTGATTTTTTTTTCACTTTCATAAGCCCTTATTTTAGAAACAAACTCATTGGTGGCTTTTTGCTGAATTGATAAGTTTTTTTCCTGTGTTAAATTACTCAGCTTATGTTTTTGAATATCCGCCTCCAGTTGGTCGGTTTCTATATTCACATTGGTTTTAAAAATAACCTGCTGTTTTTCATCTGCATCTAATATTTCCAGTGCATCGCGAAAGCTAACAATTCTAAATGAAGCTAAAATAATGCTGAGGATTTTATATTGCTCTTTTAAGCGATAATAACGTTCGGCTTTTTTTGCCTGGTTCTCTAATGCTTTTAAATTTCTTTCTATTTCAAACAATAAATCTTCCACTCGACTGAGGTCGGTTTCGGTATCTTTTAACTTATTGAAGGTTTGCTTTTTGCGAAGTTTATATTTAGAAATACCCGAAGCTTCCTCAAACAACGCTCTTCTTGAACCTTCTTTATTTGCGATAATTTCATCAATCATTTTAAGCTCGATGATGGAGTAGGAGTCAGAACCAATTCCGGTATCTAAAAATAAATCAGTAATGTCTTTTAAACGACATTGTACATCATTCAAACGGTATTCAGATTCACCGCTACGGTAAAGTTTCCTGGTAATGGTAACCTGAGAAAACTCGGTAGGCAAGATATTTTTAGTATTATCAAATGTTAAAGAAACTTCTGCAAGATTAGATTGTTTTCTGGTTTTAGTACCATTAAAAATAATGTTTTCCATCTTTTCTGAACGCAGCATTTTAGTGCTCTGTTCACCTAAAACCCACCTTATCGCATCAACAACATTAGATTTCCCACACCCATTTGGTCCTACAATAGCGGTAACCCCATCATTAAAGTTGATTGTAATTTTATCACCAAAACTCTTAAATCCCTTAATTTCTAACTTGTTTAGCTGCATACAGGCTCGTGTACAATAAAAGATATTTTTTCAAAGCTAATTAATTTCTTAATTTGCAGAGTGGAAAATCTTATTTACATATTAGCTCCAATCGCTTATTTCCTGTATCAGGGCTATCAGAACTATCTTAAAGAGCAGGAGAAAGCTAAAAAAAGAAATTTAGGCGTACCACCTCATAAAGAAGTTACATCAGATGAAGAAGTGATATCTGAACCTATGATCGTTAAGGAAACAGAAGCTATTGAACTTAAACCTGATTATAAGTTAACCAAGCAGGAAGAACGTATAAAACAGAGAAGAGAAGAATTGGTTTATGAAAAAGTAGCACCTAATTTTTCTAAAGATTATTATAATCCTGAAACTGTATCCGAAAGACGTCTCGCAGTTAAGAAAAAAGAGAAAACAGTAGTGCAATCTGTAAACATGAGTTACGAGGAAGATTATGACTTCGATTTAAGAGACGCAATTATCAAAGAAGCCATCCTTAACAGGCCATATAAAGATTGATAATCTCCTCAAAATCCAAGCCCGAATTTATGAGTCAAAAGGTTTTAATTATTGGCTCGGTTTGGCCCGAACCTGATTCTTCTGCTGCAGGAAGCAGAATGATGCAGTTGATCGAATTATTTCTTAAAGAAGATTGGAAGATAACTTTTGCAAGTCCGGCTAATCATAGTGATTATAGCTACGATATCGAAAAAATAGGAGTAGAGAAAGTTAGTATACAATTAAACTCAACAAGCTTTGATGAGTTTATAAATGTGCTGCAACCTACTATTGTACTATTCGATAGGTTTTTGGTAGAGGAACAATTTGGCTGGCGTGTTAGCGAAAATTGTCCTAATGCTTTAAAAATATTAGATACCGAAGATTTACATTGTTTGAGACAAACTCGTCAGCAAGCATTTAAAGAAAAGCGAGGGTATGTTCATGCAGATTTACTTACTGCAGCTATTGGTAAGAGAGAGATAGCGAGTATTTTACGTTGTGATATTTCTTTAATCATTTCTACAGTAGAAATGGATATTTTGCAAAATATATTTAAGATCAATCCATCGCTCATCTATTACCTTCCTTTCATGATGGATCCAATTTGTGAGGAAGATATAAAAGCTCTTCCTTCGTACGAAGAAAGAGAGAATTTCATAAGCATCGGTAACTTCCTGCATGAGCCTAACTGGAATTCGGTTTTATTTTTAAAGGAAGAAATCTGGCCATTGATTAGGAAAAAGCTTCCAAAAGCAGAACTACATATTTATGGAGCTTATCCATCCCAAAAGGTTACTGCTTTACATCAGCCCAAAGAGGGCTTTCTTATTAAGGGAAGAGCAGAAAGCGTGAAAGAGGCAATGTCTAATGCAAAAGTTTGTTTAGCTCCGCTAAGGTTTGGTGCGGGTATTAAAGGTAAGCTCATTGATGCCATGCAATATGGTACCCCAAGCGTGACCACATCCATAGGTGCAGAAGCTATGCATGGAGATCTAGAATGGAATGGATATATATGTGATGATACGGAGGAGTTTGCAAATAAAGCGGTGAGGCTTTATAATGATCAGGAACTTTGGGAAACAGCTCAACAACGAGGAATAAAAATTATAAATGCCTGTTATCCAAAAGCAGCAGCTGGTAGGGCATTAATCGATAAAATCAAATTGCTGCAAACTTCATTAGAAGTACATCGTACTGCTAACTTTATGGGGGCTTTGTTACAGCATCACACTGTCTTAAGCACAAAGTATATGTCTAAGTGGATTGAGGAAAAGAATAAAAACTCATAACATCTCTGGATAAGCTCCCTAACTTATGCTGTATTTGCGGTATTGCATTGATCTGCTAATGGGAGCCAGTAGAATTTAGACAGCTTATCACTCCCACAGGTTTGAGGAATAAAAAAAGCGCTATATGGAAGTTAATTTTATTTTAAATGTCCATTTAATGCTTTTAAAATGCCAGAAATTTTCAACAAGCATTCCTCATATTCTTTTTCTGCATCTGCATAATAGGTAATTGCGCTCCCGGCCTGGAAAGAGAGGTATTTAGAGGAAGCATTATACAAAATACTTCTGATCACTACATTAAAATCAAAGTTATTGTTTGGAGAAATATATCCAATAGCACCAGAATAGATTCCTCGCCTGGAATTTTCATGCTCTTCAATTAATTGCATTGCTTTTATTTTAGGAGCCCCGGTCATGCTTCCCATGGGAAAGGTGTTTTTAAGAATTTCAATTGTACTTAAATCGTCTTTAGCTTCGCATATCACAGTAGAGATCATTTGGTGAACTTGTTTAAAGCTATAAACTCCAAAAAGCTCTTCAACGCTAACTGTTCCGGGTTTAGCCGATCTCGTGAGGTCATTCCTTACCAAATCCACAATCATAACATTCTCCTGTCTTTCTTTAGGATGATTGGCCAGTGCAGTCTTGTATGCTAAATCTTCGTCCGCATTTTGACCACGTTTGGCAGTTCCCTTAATGGGTTGTGAGATGAGTTTTTTCCCTCGCTTAGCTAAAAATCTTTCCGGGCTTGCACCGATAATGAATTTATCAAACCATTTAAAATAATTTGAGAATGGAGTGGGAGAGTTCATACTCAATTTTTCATAAACATGAACAGGATTTATTGATGCTGAAGCATTAAAGAACTCTATACAAAAATTAGTTTCGTAGATATTGCCAGCACAAATTTCGGCTTTCAACTGATTTACTTTATGAACATATGCTTCTTTTTGAAATTTACATTGAAAATCAAGTTCAGCTGGGGGTTCAAAGTCTTGAATAGCTAACGCGGATATTTCATTGTATATAGCCTCTGCAAGTTTACTTTCAATAATTAATGTATTTCCTTTTAAGAGTAATAAATGCTTGGGCGAGAAGAAGAAAAGATCGGGGAACCTGATATGGTCTTCATTTTTGGAACTAAGTTCTTCGATTTCGTTTTTTAGATCATAACTTAAGCCTCCGATGATCCAGCCAGAGTTTAATGACCTGAACATTTCTAATTGCCGGAAAGCTTCCCCAGAGTTTGTTTCTAACTTATCAAAAAAATCTGCAGCTATTAGCAAATCAAATTCTGAATATGCATCTACGTAATTATTGGAGTCGTAAATGGTACAAACCTCAAAATTGTTAGCCCATCTTAAAGCTTGTTTTCTAAATAAAGTAACATCTGGGATTGTAATTTCCATCAGACAGCAAAAGTAGCTCAAAAAACAAATTTATTGAGGTTTATTTGAATTTAACTTTATTGTTAGGAGGGGGATGATTTGTAAACAAAAAAGTCCGAAGCTTAAAAGCTTCGGACTTTTTTTATTAAAGTTCTAATGTTTGAACTCTGTCTGGCCCTACCGATAAGAATTTGATAGGCACTTCCAGGTGTTTTTCTAAGTAATTTATATAATTCTGAAGTTTTGCAGGAATCTCGCTCGTTTTGCGGATGCCTGTTAAATCTACATTCCATCCGTCTATTTCTTCTAAAATAGGCTCAGGCTTAATGCTATTGATATCATACGGCATGTAATCAATCACTTCGCCATTATAATTATAATGAGTACAAGCATAAATTTTTTCGAATGTATCCAAAACATCAGCTTTCATCATTATTAACTGCGTTACGCCATTTAGCATGATGGCATATTTTAATGCAGGGATATCAATCCAACCGCATCTTCTTGCTCTTCCAGTAGTAGCACCAAACTCACGGCCAATTTGTCTTAATTTTTCGCCTGTTTCGTTTTCTAATTCAGTAGGGAATGGGCCGCCCCCCACTCTTGTACAGTAAGCTTTAAAGATTCCGAAAACTTCACCAATCTTGGTTGGCGCCAATCCTAAACCTGTACATGCACCGGCTGTTGTAGTATTAGAAGAAGTAACGAAAGGGTAAGAACCAAAATCAATATCTAATAAAGTACCTTGTGCACCTTCTGCCAAAACAGTTTTTCCTTCTTTAATATACCTGTTTACTAAATGCTCGCTATCCACAAACTCAAAGTTTTTAAGGTAATCCAAAGCAGCAAAGAAAGCTTGTTCTTTTTCAGAGAAATCATCAACTTCTCCGTAATGAGATAAAATACTTAAGTGCTTTTCTACTAATTTAGCATAACGCTCTTTAAAATCTGGTAAAGTAATATCACCAATTCTTAAGCCGTTTCTGCCGGTTTTGTCCATATATGTTGGGCCAATACCTTTAAGTGTAGAACCAATTTTGCCATCGCCCATTTTCTTTTCAGAAGCGGCATCCAGCAATTGGTGAGTTGGCAAAATTAAGTGTGCTTTTTTTGCAATCACTAAATTTTTCTTAGCCAATAAATCGTGGCCAGCCGTTTTTAAATTATCCAATTCTCTTTTTAAGATAATTGGATCTATTACTACACCATTTCCTATAAGGTTTAACGTGTTTTTTTCGAAAACTCCTGAAGGAATAGTGTTTAAAACAAATTTTTTACCGTCGAATTCTAATGTATGTCCTGCATTCGGACCGCCCTGGAAACGGGCAATAAGATCATATTTAGGGGCTAAAACATCAACTATTTTCCCTTTACCTTCGTCGCCCCACTGAAGGCCTAATAACACATCAACTGCCATTTTTATCTGGTAATATATATTAAATTAATTTTTATTATTGTAAGATTCGCAATATCCATCAGCAAGCCTGGTACAGTTTCCGTAAAGATTTAAAGAATGGTGCTGGATATTGAATTTAAGAAGATCGCCCATCATAGTCTGAATTTGCTGCACCCTTGGGTCGCAAAATTCTACTACTTTTCCGCAATCAAGGCAAATGATATGATCGTGTTGTTTATAACCATACGATTTCTCGAATTGCGCCATATTCTTCCCGAACTGGTGTTTGGTAACCAAATCGCATGAAAGTAATAATTCTAAAGTATTGTAAACGGTTGCCCTGCTTACCCTATACTTCTTGTTTTTCATGTGTATGTAAAGAGACTCTACATCAAAGTGATCCGTCCTGGAATAAATTTCTTCGAGTATGGCAAATCTTTCGGGAGTTCTTCTAAGACTTTTATTCTCCAGATAAGATTCGAATATTTTTTTTACCATCTCAATGGTTTCTTGTACAGCCATAGCGATTGTTAGCGAGTCAAAGTTATCAAAATTTACAATATAGATAAACGCTTTTTAGTTTTTTAATGATAATGGTTCGGAATTCGAATCAAATCTTGACACATCTGTGATACCTTTTACTTCTCTAAGTTTTTTAGTCAGATTATCAAGATGTTGAGTATCATTTACATAAACCATAATTGTTCCGTTAAAGATACCTTCATCTGTATCAAAAGTTATAGAACGCATGTTTACCTTAAAATCATTGGAAATAATTTGGGTTAGGTTATTAATCAAACCCACTTCATCTATTCCTGTAATTCTTAAGCCGGTTAAGAAGGCCAATTGTTTCTGGCTATTCCATTTGGCTTTAACAATGCGGTACCCAAAGCTAGACATCAGCTTGGTTGCATTGGGGCAATTCGTTCTATGAATTTTAATTCCATCAGAAACCGTTACAAATCCGAAGACATCGTCTCCAGGTATCGGATTGCAACAATTCGATAACTTATAATCGATTTTTTGAAGATCTTCACCAATAAGCAGCACATCATTATCTTTAGTCTTGACCTGCTTAATGATGCTCTGGATTTTTTCGGAATCCTGATGTTGTGGAGATTTATGATCAACTGCTTTTTCTGATGCAGCATATTCTTTCAGATCTTTAATATCAATTAAGCCCTTGGCCACATTGTAGAAAAGATCTTGTGTAGATTGTAATTTAAAGAAATAACTTAGTTTATAAATATTGTCTGAATTGTAAGTAATTTTTAACGACTTTAATTTCCTCTCCAGTATTTCTTTTCCGTCTTCGGCAATTTTTCTCTTTTCTTCTTTTAAGGAAGACTTTATTTTGGCTTTGGCTTTAGCTGTAACTACAAAGCTTAACCAATCTTCTTTAGGAACCTGTTTCCCGGAGGTAATCACTTCTACCTGATCTCCGTTTTGAAGTTTATAAGAAAGTGGTACCAGTTTATGGTTTACCTTTGCACCAATACATTTTGCACCAACATCTGAGTGAATTTCGAAAGCGAAATCTAAAGCAGTAGCCTCTATAGGTAATTGGATTAAGTCGCCTTTAGGGGTAAAAATAAAGATCTCATCAGAAAAAAGGTTCATTTTGAAATCATCCAGGAAGTCAAGTGCATTCGCTTCCGGATTACTCAAGAGCTCTCTTACTTTCTGTACCCATTGGTCTAACCCACTATCGGAAGAAGATTCTTTATATTTCCAATGAGCAGCAAAACCTTTTTCGGCAATTTCATTCATTCTTTGTGTACGAATTTGAACTTCTACCCATTGTCCTTTAGGTCCCATAACAGTGGTATGGAGAGACTCGTAGCCATTTGCTTTAGGAGAAGAAATCCAATCTCTCAAACGGTCCGGATTCGGTCTATATAGATCAGTTACAATAGAATAAGCCTTCCAGCAATCAGCCTTTTCGTTTTCAGGCTTGCTATCCAGGATCACGCGGATAGCAAAAAGATCGTAAACTTCTTCAAACGGAATACCTTTCTTTTTCATTTTGGTCCATATAGAATGGATAGACTTTGGTCTTCCTACTACTTCTGCATGCAAATCCTGCTCTGTTAGGATCCTATTTATTGGGCCTATAAACTCTTTTACAAATAGTTCCCTTTCTGCCTTTTTTTCGTTTAGTTTCTTCGCTATAAATTTATAAGTATCTGGCTCCATATATTTCATAGAGAGATCTTCAAGCTCAGATTTAATACTATATAATCCTAAACGGTGTGCAAGCGGTGCATATAGGTAAACGGTTTCAGAACAAATTTTTAATTGTTTATCCCGGGGCATAAAGTTCATGGTCCGCATATTGTGCAGCCTGTCAGCCAGTTTTATCAGGATCACCCTTACATCGTCTGCAAGGGTAAGCAACATTTTACGGAAGTTTTCTGCCTGCATAGAGCTGTTGGCATCAAATACTCCGGAGATTTTCGTAAGTCCGTCTATAATTTTAGCAACTTTCTTCCCGAATTCTCTTTCAATATCTTCAAGTGTTACATGTGTATCTTCAACAACATCGTGTAATAGTGCACATACAATAGAGGTAGGGCCTAACCCAATCTCTTCAGCTGCAATTTGAGCAACTGCAATTGGATGATATATATAGGGTTCGCCCGATTTACGGCGCATATCTTTATGGTTTTCTACAGCCATATCGAAAGCGTGGCGTATCATTTTTTTGTCACCTTTTTTTAAAGTAGAGCGACAAGCTCTTAGTAAAGCTCTGTATCTCTTTAATATTTCTGATTTTTCGGCTTCTAAATCTATTACGTAATCTTTCATCAAAAAATATGTGTTATATTTGGGTAACGTCTTAGGGTTACTTATTGCGCTGTAAGGTAATTAATAAGTGAAATAATTCGTTAATTAAATTATGAAAATTAAAGGGCTTTTAATAACCGGTATTTTATTTCTGTTGTCATTTCATGCAATGGCACAGGAGCCCTCTTTTACTACTGGCAAAAATGATACTATAAAAGTTGCTGTTGCAAATATAGGCGGAGAATTAATGCCTTGGGTAGCTTTAAATTACGTTTTCGTGACAGACAAGCGAGTTTTTAAGACTCCCCAGGATTTAGCAAATTACAGACGTCTAAGATATAACGTTTTAAAAGTTTTGCCATATGCCAGATTTGCAGGTCAAAGATACCGTCAGTTGGAAAGGGATTTAGCGGTTGAAAGTAATAAAAGAAAACAAAAGGTTTTGATAAAGAATTGTGAAAAGGAAATTAAGGATCTTTTTAATAGAGAAATTAAAAATTTGACCATCACACAGGGGACTATTCTTATTAAATTAATTGATAGAGAAACCGGGAATAGTAGTTATAAATTAGTAAAAGATACAAAAGGTGGCTTTTCTGCGTTTGTATTCCAGTCTGCAGCAAAGATATTCGGCCACGATCTTAAAAGTAGGTATGATGTGAACGAGGACCGAGAAATCGAAAATATTATCCAGACTTCTGGATATTACAGCTATCAATAATTTATGAGCAATAAAACTATTTACCAATTTACGGTAGAAACACCTGCCGGAACCGAAGTCAATTTAGATACTTACAAGGGAAAAGTGTTATTGATTGTTAATACAGCTTCAGAATGCGGCTTTGCGCCACAATTAAAAGACCTGGAAGAATTACGTACAGAATTTGACCAATCGTTATTTGAAATTCTTGCTTTCCCAAGTAACGATTTTGGTGGGCAGGAACCTTTAAATAATGGAGAGATTACCGAATTTTGCAGCATTAATCATCAAGCAAATTATACTATTTTTGGTAAAATAGATGTAAGGGGAGTACATGCACATCCTTTATACAAATTTTTGAGTGATAAAGAACTTAATGGGAATGTAGGTGTAAAACCAAGATGGAATTTCCATAAATATCTCATTAATACAAAAGGAGAAGTAGTAGATTATTTTTATCCTTTTACAAAACCTAACACATCCAGAGTAAAGAAGAAAATCCGGCGTTTGCTGGAATCAAAATCTTAATCTTACTTTTATCCTCGATATTTAATTTCTATACATGAAACTCGATCTTTTATTTATTGCTGCCCATCCCGATGATGTTGAATTAGGCGCCGCCGGAACGATCTTAAAACACAAAGCTATAGGTAAAAAGGTAGGCATAGTTGATCTAACAAGAGGCGAGTTGGGTACAAGGGGAACTGCCGAAATTCGTGATCAGGAAGCCGAAAATGCTGCTCATGTTTTAAGTTTGGATGTAAGAGAAAATATCGCAATAAGAGATGGCTTCTTTAAAAATGATGAAGAACATCAGTTAAAAGTTATAGAGATCATCAGGAAATACCAGCCAGAGATTATCATTACCAATGCTTACCATGACAGGCATCCAGACCATGGTCGGGCTTGTGATTTGGTTACCGATTCTTGTTTTTTAGCAGGTTTACCTAAGATCGAAACCAAATTAGATGATAAAATTCAAACTCCTCATCGCCCCAGATTACTACTTCATTTCATCCAGGATACTTATATAAAACCTGACATAGTTGTAGATATCACGCCTTTTCAGAATAAGAAAATTGAAGCTATAAAAGCATATAAAACCCAGTTTTTTGTAGAAGGCGTTGATTTAAATGAACCACAGACCTATATATCTAACCCTAATTTTCTGGAAGTGATAATAGCAAGAAGCAGAGAGTTTGGCAAATCTATTCAGGTTCCTTTTGCAGAAGGTTTTCTGTCCAAAAAGATTTTGGGCGTTGATAATTTGTTTGATCTAAAGTAGTTAAATTAATATTAGGCAATTTCATCCAAATACTTCTGCAGCTCGGTCGTATTTCTTTTATAGTGTTTTACTCTTAAATATATATATAAGCTCATCATAAGTAATGCAGCAAGCAGTGCAAGCATTATGTCTTTTTTGAAAATATCCCAAAAATTACCATTACCCAAATATTGGGAAGTTGTTCGGCCAATAATGAAAATGGAAATGAAAATTGTTATAATAAAACAAATTTCATGTTGTAATGATTTTTTCAGATGTGCAATGTTCTTTTTTAGAATTAATTTCAAGTCTCCGTTTTCAACGACTGTTTCGAAGGATACAAATTTTAACCAATAGAAAAGAACAGTAATCAGACATATCGAAATTATTGTGAATAGGGATATTAACCCGCTAAAAGTTATTTTAAAAACTGGCCCTTCTTCACCTAAAAGAAAGTATAAAAATGGATTAATAAGAATATTAAGTAATATCCCTATTAATAGTAGTGATATTATTTTTTCGAAATTTTTCTTTACTCCGGTTAGTGTGCCGGATGTTTTTTCTTTTAAAATTATTTGCAATTGTTCCATACTTTGTTTATTTATTTCAAGGTTTTTAATTGTTTCATTTTTCCAATTATCTTTTAAATCATCTAGTTCCATATTCGGCGATTATATTTTCTCTTAATTTCTTTTTTATCCGGTTGATTTTAACACCAACATTACTTTCTGAAATACCTAAAATCTCAGCTATTTCTTTATAGTTTTTCTCTTCTAAGTAAAGCATTACCAATGCCTTATCTAGCTTATTTAATTGAGAAATAGCGAATTGAAGTTCATTATCATATAAAACATCTATGCGATGTGAAGTCGAATCTGGTATCGCATTTTGCATAACAGACAGCGTTTGAAAATATGGCTGACGTTTGTTCTTTCTTAATCTTGTGATAGCAGTATTTAGTCCTATCCTGTAAATCCATGTACTTATTTTAGAACCAGAATTAAAAGTCGGCCAAGATTTCCATAGCTGGAGAATTATCTCCTGGAACAAATCTTCTGCATCATTATTATCAGTACAGTATATTCTGCATACCTTTAAAAGGATACCCTGGTATTGATCTATTGATTTTAAAAATTCTTCTTCCACAGATTATTTTTTACAATTAGTCGCAGGTTTATCTGAATCCTTACAGAAGTTAGCTTTTATTTTTGATACAATGTTCTTACAATTATTGTCTCCAAAACAATTTACTTATCTTGTGTTTCTTATAAACAATCTTTTTAACTATGGCAGGTCTATTTTCGAAAGCTAAAAGTATTTATCAATTATTTAAAACCGTAGATCTTAAACAATTAGATGCACTATCAAAAAAGGTAGATTTACAGCAAGTGATGCACCAGTTTAGTAAACTCGACGAAAAACAATTGGCTGGTTTAATGAAAATGATTGGAGGCAATGGCAAGAAAAAAGAACTACCTCCAATAAATGGCGATTTTTATGAATTGTCTGATTCTCTTTCCCCGGAAGACCGAGAACTACAATTGAAAGTGCGTTCGTTTATGGAAACAGAAATAAAACCCATAGTAAATAAATATTGGAACAGGGCAGAGTTTCCATTTGAAATTATTCCTAAGTTAGCAGAACTTAATATTTGTGGTTTAACCTATGAAGGATATGGCTGTCCTAACCGCTCTTTCTTAATGGAAGGGATATTAGCTACAGAAATGGGTAGAATAGATGCTTCTATTGCTACTTTTTTTGGAGTACAAAGTGGATTAGCCATGGGGTCTATTTATATCTGTGGATCTGAAGAACAAAAACAAAAATGGCTGCCACGCATGCAAAAATTAGAACTGATAGGGTCTTTTGGGCTAACAGAACCCGAAGTTGGCTCTGCAGCAGCCGGAGGTTTAACCACAACCGCTAAAAGAACTGGTGATAGCTGGGTTTTAAACGGGCAGAAAAAATGGATTGGCAATGCAACTTTTGCTGATGTTAACATTATTTGGGCAAGGGATTTGGATGATAACCAGGTAAAAGGCTTTATAGTAGAGAAAGGCAACCCAGGTTTTTCTGCAGAAAAGATCGAAGACAAAATGGCGCTTCGTATTGTACAAAACGCTTTGATTACTCTAACAGATTGTGTGGTCACAGAAGATAACAGGTTACAGAATTGCAATTCGTTTAAAGATACCGCGAAAGTTTTACAAATGACGAGGGCAGGAGTAGCTTGGATGGCTGTTGGTTGTGCAAGGGGAGCTTATGAAAGTGCTTTAAAATACACCAGAGAACGCGTTCAATTTGGTAAACCTATTGCTTCTTTCCAGCTCATTCAAAATCATTTAGTAGAAATGCTGTCTAATTTAACAGCTATGCAAACCCTGGTTTTTCAGTTATCCAAATTACAGGATGAAGGTAAATTAACCGATGAACATGCTTCCCTAGCTAAAGTTTTTTGTACTATGCGAACCCGTGATGTAGTGAGCAGGGCCAGAGAAGTAATGGGTGGAAACGGTATCTTACTGGAATATGATGTGGCCCGTTTTGTTGCAGATGCGGAAGCAATTTATTCTTATGAAGGAACTAAAGAAATTAATTCTTTAATTGTTGGCAGAGCCATTACCGGATTTAGCGCTTTTGTTTAAAGATAATAGGGATTAAAACAACTTAAATAAAAATGGCCTGCAAACACAGACCGTTTTTTTATTTTAATCAACTATATAATTTAAATATAATTTGTTCCATGCTTTTGTTTCACATCAGTAACAATTTGCTTCACATGCTGTTCGTTACTTCTTGGACAAATCAATAAAGTATTATTAGATTCTACAACAATATAATCATGTAATCCTTCCAGGATAACTAATTTATCGGCAGGTACATTTACCATACAGTTCGAAGAATCGTACATTATCACTTTGTTAGGGCTAATTACCGCATTGCCAACGTAATCTTTTTCCGATAAGTCATACACAGAAGCCCATGTGCCTAAATCAGACCAGCCAAAATCTGCAGGCATAACATAAACGTTTTCTGCTTTTTCCATTACACCGTAATCAATAGAAATATTTACACATTTCTGAAAGCCGGATTGTATGAATTCTTTTTCTCTCTCCGTATTGTAATGTTTTTCCCCTTCTTTAAAGATATCACTAATATCAGGAAGGAACTTTTCAAAAGATTTGGATATTGAATTAACAGACCATACAAAGATACCCGAGTTCCATAGGAAATCACCACTTGCTAAAAAGGATTCGGCAATTTCAAGATTCGGTTTTTCGGTAAAGGTTTTTACTTTGAAAAGCTCATCGGTAAGTTTCACATCTGAATATTGGATATAGCCATAACCCGTATCCGGTCTTGAAGGTTTAATTCCAAGGGTAATTAAGCAATCATTTTCATCAGCAGCTCTTAAGGCTTTGTTAATCGTTTCAACAAAGGCTTGTGTATCTAGAATCAAATGGTCTGAGGGTGCAACAACTATGTTGGCGTCCTGATTAATCTGTCGTATTTTGGCCGTTCCATAAGCGATGCATGGTGCAGTATTCCGCATTACTGGCTCACAAATAATCTGGTAATCTTCTAATTCTGGAAGATGCTCTTTTACCAGATCAAAATAAACTTCATTTGTGAGAATGTAAATATTTTCTTTCGGAACAATCTTGATAAACCTTTCGTAGGTGTTTTGAATTAAGCTCTTTCCAGTTCCTAATATATCAAGGAATTGTTTAGGGTAAGTAGTTCGGCTTACAGGCCAGAATCTGCTTCCTATACCGCCGGCCATTATCAACGCAAAGTTATTCGTCATTATTTTTATATAATACCTTCTTTAAGTAAATCGTGTAAATGAATTACACCTTTATATTCTTTATCATTTGTTACAATCAGCTGAGTGATGTTAAATTCCTTCATCATTTTTAAAGCGTTGATTGCCAATTCGCCTTCATCAATAGTTTTTGGATGAAGGCTCATCACATCTTTAGCAGAGAGTTTCTCAAAGGAACTAAATTTTTCCATCATTCTCCGCAAATCTCCATCAGTAACCACACCTTTAAGCAAATTGTTTTCGATAACTGCAGTTACACCCAATCTTTTCTTTGTAATTTCTAAAATTAAGCTTTTTATATCCGCATCCGGCGAAACAAAAGGTTTTTCATTTAATGAAGAAAGGTCTCTTACTTTAAGGTATAACCGTTTGCCTAAAGAACCACCGGGATGATATTTTGCGAAATCAGAACTCGTAAATTCCCGGCATTCTAATAAACAAATTGCAATAGCATCTCCAATTGCGATTTGAGCTGTGGTACTTGTAGTTGGTGCCAGGTTATGCGGGCAAGCTTCGGCATCTACGGTGGCATTTATAATGTAATCTGATTGCTGTGCCAGGTAAGAGTTCACATCGCCCACGATCGAAACTAGTATATTATCAGCTTGCTTTAGAAGCGGTACTAAAACTTTTATTTCTGATGTATTTCCGCTTTTCGAAATGCATAATACCAGATCACCCTTTTGTATAATCCCCAAATCACCATGTATAGCATCTGCGGCATGCATAAAGATTGAAGGCGTTCCTGTAGAGTTAAGAGTAGCCACAATTTTTTGACCGATGATAGCACTTTTTCCAACACCCGTAACAATAACACGACCATCAAGTTTTAGTATCGTATCAATTACATTACTAAAGTCATTATTTAAATATTCAGAAAGCTTATAAACGGCTTGAGATTCAGTGACTAATGTTTTTTTTGCTATTTCTATAATTTCTTCCGGCGACTTCAAGATGAAAAAGTTTTTAATTTAATGCGATATTATCACAAAAATATGTTATTTTGATGTTTAAAATTAACAAGAGTTAGTTTTTTATGTTTTAGCAATGCAGATTAAAAAATCGTTAATAGATAATTTACAAACATTTTTCGGCTTCGATAAGTTTAAAGGCGACCAGGAAGCCATCATAACAAGTATTTTAAACAAGGAAGATACTTTTGTGATTATGCCAACAGGTGGTGGAAAATCCATCTGTTATCAGTTACCAGCTTTAATGAGCGAAGGCACCGCCCTGGTGATTTCTCCATTAATTGCTTTGATGAAAAATCAGGTTGACCAATTAAGGGCTTTTGGTGGCTATGATAGTATAGCACACTTTTTAAACTCTTCTTTAACCAAGGGTGAAATTGCAAAAGTGAAACAGGATGTTACGGCCGGGCATACAAAGTTACTATATGTTGCGCCAGAATCTTTAACTAAGCAAGAAACGGTAGATTTTTTAAGATCTATCACGGTTTCTTTCGTAGCCGTAGATGAAGCGCATTGTATTTCTGAGTGGGGACATGATTTTAGACCGGAATACAGGAAGATCAGACAGGTGATCAATAATATCAGGGAAAATATCGCTGTTATTGCTTTAACCGCAACTGCCACTCCTAAAGTTCAGAATGATATTCAGAAGAATTTGCACATGACCAATGCAAATCTTTTCAAATCCTCTTTTAACAGGCCAAACTTATATTATGAGGTAAAGCCTAAATCGGACGTTTTAAAGGAAATTGTGAAACATGTGAAAAATAATACCGGTAAATCGGGTATTGTTTATTGTTTGAGCAGGAAGAAAGTAGAAGAGGTCTCCAATGCCTTAGAAATAAACGGAATTAAATCTTTGCCTTACCATGCCGGTTTAGATCCTAAAGTTCGGGCAGACACCCAGGATAAATTCCTGATGGAAGATGTGGATGTTATTGTTGCAACTATTGCCTTTGGGATGGGAATTGATAAGCCGGATGTACGCTATGTCATTCATCATGATATTCCAAAAAGTATGGAAGGCTATTACCAGGAAACAGGAAGAGCTGGAAGAGATGGAGGAGAAGGGAATTGCATCGCTTTTTATTCTGAAAAGGATGTGGAGAAGCTGGCGAAATTTATGAAAGATAAACCAGTTTCCGAGAGAGAGATTGGTACTCAAATTCTGAAAGAAGTAATAGATTATTCAGAATCTGCAGTTTGTCGCAGAAAGCAGATTTTGCATTACTTTGGAGAGAACTTTAATGAGGCAGGGTGCGGAGAGATGTGTGATAATTGCAGGGCACAAAAGCAATATTTTAATGCCGAAGAGCCTTTAATAAAAGTGCTGAAAATGGTTAAAGAATTTGGCGAAAAATTCGATGACCATTATATAATTAATGTATTGATGGGAGTAGAGACTGCACAAATCCAATCTTATAAGCACAATACTTCAGAATATTTTGGCTCAGGAAAAGAAGAAGGCATCGTATTATGGAAATCACTCATCAGACAAGCTGTTTTAAATAATTTCCTGTCAAAAGATGTAGATAACTTTGGTTTATTGAAACTTACCAAAAGTGGCAATAGCTTCATAACCAGCCCTTATTCTATTAGGTATATCCTGAACAGAGATATGAGCATTGCTGCTAAAGAAGAAGAAAATAATGCGCAACAAGCTGCTAGTAGTGTTTTAGATACTCAATTACTCATCCTGTTAAAGGAATTAAGAAAAAAAATAGCGAAGCAAAAAAACTTACCGCCATTTGTCATATTCCAGGATCCATCTTTAGAAGAAATGTGTATGCATTATCCAATATCTATGGAAGAATTGAAGAATATCTCCGGTGTTGGTAATGGTAAAGCTTCTAAATTTGGTGGTCCATTTATCGAGATCATCAAAAAATATGTTGAAGATAATGATATAGACAGGCCTATAGATTTTGTGGTAAAAACAACTGCAAATAAGTCTGCTCTTAAAGTTTCTATCATCCAAAATATAGACAGGCAAATATCTTTAGAAGATATTGCTTCTTCTAAGGGTATATCTTACGAAGATATCTTGAAAGAAGTGGAGTCTATTGTAAGTTCAGGAACTAAATTGAACTTGAATTATTTTATAGATGAAGTGATTGATGAAGATCGCCAGGATGAAGTTTTTGACTATTTTAAAACTGCAGAAGTAGATTCTATAGATAAAGCTTTAGAAGATTTAGGTACAGAAGATTATAATCGTGAAGAAATCCAGCTGATGAGAATTAAGTTTATGTCTGAATTGGGTAATTAAAAATAAAATGAATTTAAGCAAATTAAAACATACAGATTCTGAAAACTTTTTCCTGATGGCTGGCCCTTGTGCTATAGAAGGAGAAGACATTGCACTAAGAATTGCTGAGAAAATAGTTTCGATAACCGATAAGTTGAACATCCCTTATATTTTTAAAGGTTCCTATAAAAAGGCAAACCGCTCAAGGATAGATTCTTTTACCGGTATTGGAGACGAAAAAGCGTTAAAGATTTTAGAAAAAATAGGCCGGGAATTTGAAGTTCCTACAGTTACAGATATTCACGAAAGCGGGGATGCATCCATAGCGGCACAATATGTAGATATTTTACAAATTCCTGCTTTTTTATGTCGTCAAACAGATTTACTGGTTGCTGCTGCTAAGACAGGGAAATTCGTAAATGTTAAGAAAGGCCAGTTTTTATCTGCCGGTTCTATGAAATTTGCGGTAGATAAAATTATTGATTCAGGAAATAACAATGTGATGCTCACTGATAGGGGTAACACTTTTGGTTACCAGGATCTAATTGTAGATTTCAGAGGAATCCCAGAAATGAAATCTTTTAATGTGCCTGTAATAATGGACTGTACACACTCTTTACAGCAACCGAATCAAACTTCAGGAGTAACCGGAGGAAAGCCCGCATTAATAGAAACCATTGCTAAAGCGGCCATTGCCGTTGGCGCAGATGGTTTATTTATAGAAACCCATCCAGATTTAAAAAATGCAAAATCTGATGCAGCAAATATGTTGCAGTTAGATCTTTTGGAGGATTTACTAGTGAAGTTAATCAAAATAAGAAAAGCGGTTTTATAACCGCTTTTCTTATTTTATTTCGGTTATTATAAATTCGGTTCGTCTATTGTTTGCCCTTCCGCTAATAGTGTTGTTATCAGCAACAGGTTCTTTCTCTCCAAAGCCTTTAAAAGTTAATCTTTCTGTATTTACACCTTCTTTAATTAAGTAGTTATAAACTGCTTTTGCCCGGTTTTGCGATAGGATAAGATTGGATTGATCGTTGCCAATATTATCAGTATAACCTCTTATTTCTATTTTAACCCCAGGGTTTTCTGATAGAAAATCGATTAAGATAGCCAGTTCTGGCCTGGATTCTTCTTTAATCTCAAATTTGTTGCTGTCGAAAAATATGTTTTTTAAAATTACTTTATTGCCTACTTCTATTTTCTGCAAAGGAACTTCCAGAATTACAGGTTCTCCGGGTTTGTATCTTTCAACAGAGAAATTCTCAGAATAAAATAAATAACCTGGCTGATTTACATTTAGGCCATAAGTTTTATTGTTGGGGAGCGCAGCCAAAAATGTTCCGTCTACTTTATTAGCGTATGAAGCATGCAGCGAATTGCCATTCTTAAGGTCTATAATGTCTACCAATGCATCTAATGGCTTTTTCGTTATTGCATCAAAGACTTTGCCTTTTACATAGTTTGTTCGTTTCGGCCTGATAGCAGTAGGTATATCAAAAGCATAAATATCAAAACCCCCATAACCATTAAAATTATTAGAAGAAAAATAGGCTTTAGTTCCGCTGGCATTTATTGTTAAACCCCGCTCTTCTCCGTATGTATTAATCGGGTAACCTAAATTAATGGCAGTTCCCCATTCTCCTAATGAATCTGCTCTGGATATAAAAATGTCCTTATCGCCCATACCAGTCCATCCATCAGAAGAAAAATAAAAAGTTTCATTATCCGGATGGATAAAAGGTGATTGTTCATCATAAGGAGTATTAATTGCAGCACCCATATTTACAGGGGTTTGCCACTTTCCATCATCACCCAGATTAGATTTCCAGATATCATAACTCCCGAAACCTCCCGCTCTGTCACTTACAAAATAAAGTATTCTCCCATCTGCAGAGAGGGAAGGTTGAGATTCCCAGCCTTTAGTATTTATCGGGAAGCCTAAATTCACAGGTTTGCTCCATCCATCACCTTCTCGTTGAGCAACATAAATGTCGCATCTCCCTAATCCTTCAGGTCGATTACAGCCAGTAAAAAACAAGAACTGCCCATCAGGTGAAATACATTGCGCTCCTTCATTATACGAAGTTGTATTGATATTATCGCTTAAATACTCGGCCTTGCTCCATCCCGTATCTATTTTGAATGAGCGGTAAAAATCTTCATTGTTATTGATTTGTCTCGTAAAAATAATAGATTTTTCATCAGTAGTAAGAGAAGCCATATACTCCTGGTGGTTGGTATTGATATTGGGCCCAAGGTTAACAGGCTTAAAAACAACCGGATTTTTAATGGCATTTAAAGCAAAATCACAATCTCCGAGATATTTATTAGTAATAATTTTTCTTTCTTCATTTGGATTTGCTTTAGCTAAATAGTTGTTATAGCTAGTAATGGCATCTTTGTAGCTGCCTGTTTTTAATTCACAATTTGCCAGGTAAAAATATCTCTCTGGAGCAAAGTCAGGGTTTAACTGGTAGGCTTTTTTATAATTATTAATGGCATTTTTATACTCAAAGGTAACACGATAAACATCGGCTAAAAGCATGTAAGCTTCAATAAAATCTATGTCTTCTTTTATAGCCTGATTGAGTTCTGCTTTAGCTTCGGAGAATTTATTTAATTCTAAATAATAACCAGCCCGCTCATAATTTCTTATTGCAGTTTTGTTTATGCTGGAATACTTTGCTTGAGAATAGCCTTTTAAAGCTATAAGCAATACAAAGCAAAATATTACGTACCTCATTAATTTTTAGGCTTTATAATGAGCTAAAATATTAAATATTAAGGAATATTCAAGTATTTATGCGTTTGTAAAGAAATTTCCCATCTTGGGTTATTTTTAACATAATCAATAATTAATGGGAGCATATCCTGAGATTTTGACCATTCAGGTTGTAAATAAAGCTTACAATTTGGCCCAACTAATTTAGCATGACTTTCAGCCCATTCAAAATCAGTTTTATTAAATATAATGATTTTTAATTCGTGTGCATGAAGGGCAATCGCAGGGTTTGGGGCTTTAAATTTCTTTGGTGAAAGACAAATCCAATCCCAATGCCCGGATAAAGGATAAGCACCCGAAGTCTCTATAAAAGTAAGGATGTTGTTTTCCTTTAATTTTTTGGTAAGATATTCCAAATTATAAATTAATGGCTCTCCGCCAGTAATTACGACAGCTTTTCCTGGATATCGAATTGCATTATTTACAATATCATCTGCTGCTGTTAAAGGGTGGATGGATGCATCCCAGCTTTCCTTTACATCACACCAATGGCAACCTACATCGCACCCGCCTAACCTAATAAAATAAGCTGCTTTTCCGGTATTAAAACCTTCCCCTTGTATGGTGTAAAATTCTTCCATTAATGGAAGGTAAGTGCCGTCTTCTGGAATATTATTTTTCAAATCAATTTTGATTAGAATTATTTTAAAGAGTGCAAAGATAATTCTATTTTGCTGAATACAATTAGAATGATGAATCCTGAGAATGAAAACTTAACATTTTACAATGAAATGGATAAAAGCATTAACAACCTTGCCTGAAAGAAACCAGGTGAAAAAGGTTAAGGTTGCTAATAAGAACCTTTGTTTAGTGATGCATGAAAATGAATTAAGGGCTTTCAATTCCAGTTGCCCACATGCCGGTGCAGATCTTTCTAATGGCTGGTGTGATAATGGTTATGTAGTTTGCCCTGTTCATCGATTTAGATATAATTTGGAAAACGGGAGAGGAGCAGAAGGACAGGGTGACTACCTGAAGATTTATCCTGTAGAAGTTAGAGATGATGGGATTTATATAGGTATTGAAAAAAATTGGTGGAATATTTTCTGATATTTAAAACTAATCTCCCCAAATTGTAAAATGTAAGCTTCAAAACAAAACTATTTATCAACACCAATAAGCAATTTCAGCTAATTTGTTAACTTCGCTACTTGCTTTTAGCAGAGTGAATTTCTTTTATACATTTAAATAAATATGGCCGAAGAAACTGATAATCAGAACGAAAGTACAAATGACAAAATAATACCTATTAATATAGAGCAGGAAATGAAATCTGCATACATTGATTATTCAATGTCTGTAATCGTTTCCAGGGCTTTACCCGATGTAAGAGATGGGTTAAAACCGGTACATAGAAGGGTTTTGTTTGGTATGCAAGACTTGGGTATTGGCAGCAATAAGCCTTACAAGAAATCTGCCCGTGTGGTTGGAGAGGTTCTAGGAAAGTATCACCCACATGGTGACTCTTCTGTTTATGACACCATGGTTCGTATGGCACAACCCTGGTCTTTAAGATATCCATTGGTAGACGGCCAGGGAAACTTCGGGTCGGTAGATGGTGACTCTGCAGCAGCGATGCGTTATACCGAGGCTCGTTTCAAAAAAATTGCCGAAGAAATGCTGGCAGATATCAATAAAGATACTGTTGATTTCCGTCTGAATTTTGATGATTCTCTCGAAGAACCTTCAGTATTGCCAGCCAAAATTCCAAATCTTTTGGTAAACGGATCTTCAGGTATTGCAGTAGGTATGGCCACAAATATGGCTCCGCATAATCTTTCGGAAACTGTAGATGCTACTATTGCTTATATTGATAATAAGGAAATAGAGATTTCGGAATTAATGAAGCACATCAAAGCTCCGGATTTCCCTACAGGAGGAATTATTTATGGTTATGAAGGGGTAAGAGAAGCTTTTGAAAGAGGAAGAGGCAGAATTGTTATCAGGGCAAAAGCCGAAATAGAAACCTTAGCTAACGACAGGGAAAGAATCATCGTAACAGAGATACCTTATCAGGTAAATAAGGCTGTGATGATTGAAAGAACTGCCGAATTGGTAAATGAGAAAAAACTGGAAGGTATTTCTGAAATCAGGGATGAATCTGATAGAGAAGGTATGCGTGTGGTTTACGAAATTAAACGCGACGCCAATGCAGCTATTGTTTTAAATAATCTTTATAAATATACAGCACTTCAAACTTCTTTTAGTGTAAATAATATTGCCCTTGTACATGGCAGGCCATTGTTATTGAATCTTAAAGATATCATTGGTCACTTTGTGGATCACCGTCATGAAGTAGTAACCAGGAGAACGCAGTTTGAACTAAACGAAGCCCAAAAAAGAGCACATATCCTCGAAGGTTTGTTAATTGCTTTAGATCATTTAGATGAAGTAATCAAATTGATCAGAAGCTCTGCCACTCCTGAAGAGGCGAGAGAAGGTTTAATGTCTCAATTCGGCCTTTCAGATATTCAGGCAAGGGCAATTCTGGATATGACTCTTCGTCGTTTAACCGGACTAGAAAGAGATAAAATCAAAGATGAGTATACAGAATTAATGAAGTTAATCGATTATTTACAATCTGTTCTTGATGATGAAGGCCTGAGAATGCAAATAATTAAAGATGAGCTTATTGATGTAAAAGATAAATATGGAGATGAAAGAAGAACAGAAATAGTTCATTCAGCTGCAGAATTATTAACAGAAGATTTTATTGTTGATGAGGATGTGGTAATTACCATTTCAAGAGAGGGATACATTAAGAGAACAGCCTTAACCGAATATCGTACACAGGGTAGAGGTGGGAAAGGTTCTATTGGATCTAATTCTCGTGATGAGGATTTTATCGAACATATTTTTATTGCTTCTAACCACAATTACCTTTTATTCTTTACAGATAAAGGTAAATGTTATTGGTTAAGGGTATTCGAAATTCCGGAGGGAACCAGAACAAGTAAAGGAAGGGCGCTACAAAATATCATCAACATAGAAAAAGATGAGAAAATTAGGGCATATATAAAAGTAGTGAATTTAAAAGATCAGGATTATCTTGAAAATAACTTCATTATTATGTGTACTAAGAAAGGTACCATTAAGAAAACTACTTTACAAGCTTACAGCCGGCCAAGATCTAATGGTATTAATGCCATTAATATCAACGAAGGTGATGAATTATTAGAAGCCAACTTAACCTCAGGAGGTTCAGAAATTGTAATGGCCTTACGTTCTGGTAGAGCTATCAGGTTTAACGAATCTACAGTAAGGCCAATGGGAAGAACTGCCACGGGTGTTAGAGGAGTTAGATTAGCGCATGATAAAGATGAAGTGGTTGGGATGATTAGCGTTGATTCTTCTGAAAGCACCATTCTTGTGGTTTCTGAAAAAGGATATGGTAAGCGTACTGATATTGACGATTACCGTGTTACAAACAGAGGAGGAAAGGGTGTTAAAACCATCAAGGTAACTGATAAAACAGGTGAATTGGTTTCCATTAAAGATGTAACCGATAAAGACGATTTAATGATTATCAATAAATCTGGTATCGTGATTCGTATCGCCATGAATCTTTTAAGAGTAATGGGTAGAGCTACGCAGGGTGTAAGGTTAATTAATCTTAAAGCCGGTGATGAAATTGCTTCTGTTGCTAAAGTAGAACATGACGAGGAAGAAGAAGTAGATCCGGATTTAATCGTTACAGATCCGGAAATTTTAGAACCAGATGCAGACTTAGAGGAAGAAGACGATGATGACGATGCAGCAGAGGAAGACGACGACGATCAGGAAGAGAAAACGGAAGAATAATATATTTAAACATAAATGCGTTTATCCAGTTCTTGAAATATAGAATTGGATAAACTATAAAACAATTAAAATGAAAAGACTATTATCAACTTTTATTTTGTTGAGCTTTGTTGGGATAGCTGTAGCTCAAAAATCAGAAATTAGTGCGGCAAAAAATAATTATGCACTTTTTGAAGTTACTTTGCAGGGTAAAGGAGACCTCAAAAAGAAGTTAGAAACGCTTAACCTGGCTAAAGCATCTATAGACAAGGCTACAGAACATGAGAAAACCAAAAATTCTGCTGAAGCATGGACCTATAAGGCAATTATTTATTCTGCAATTGCTGTAAACGATACCGTTAATGTGTCTAATGCAAATGCCGCTTTTAAAACAGCACAAGAGGCTATTGTT
The DNA here is from genome assembly GCA_045629485.1 of Pelobium sp. Lineage (GTDB taxonomy): Bacteria > Bacteroidota > Bacteroidia > Sphingobacteriales > Sphingobacteriaceae > Pseudopedobacter. The sequence continues at coordinate 33,208 of JAZQRF010000199.1, forward strand.
AAAGCAAAAGAATTAGATAAAGATGGTAAAGAAAAAGTTAATATAGAAAACGCTGAGAGAAACCTTTCTATAGTTATGCAAAATAAAGGTGTATCTGCTTTCAACAAGAAGGATTATAAAGAGGCTTATAATTCTTTCAAATACATTGCAGACGTAATGAAAAATGACTCTTTGTATAACATGTATACGGCTATTGCAGCAAATAATGCCCAAATGCCCGATGAGGCTATTAAGTATTATACCAAAACTCTTGCATTAAATACAGGTAACCCGGGTCTTTATCAGGAGTTAGGTCGCTTATACCTTGCCAAAGCTGATACAACTACTGCTCTTAAAACATTTGAAGAAGGCAGAGCAAAACACCCAGATAATGTTAATTTAATGTTTGATGAGCTTAACATTTATTTAAACAGAGGGCAGGTAGCTTCTCAAATCTCTAAAATTGAAAATGCGATAAGTAAAGATCCAAACAATAAAACATTATATTTTGTTTCTGGTATAGCCTACGCCTCTAATAAAGATTTTGAAAAGGCAGAAGCAGCTTACAAGAAAGCATTAGAGATAGATCCAGCTTATACAGATGCTATTTATAACTTGGCTATTATTTACATTGATAGAGGAAACACCTTTATTAACGAAGCCAATAAGCTTCCTAATAACAAATCTTCTGATGCGAAATATAATGCGCTTAAAGGTAAATTTGAAGTAGAATTAGGTAAATCTTTACCATTATTAGAAAAAGCCAGAGAATTAAATCCGAAGGACGCAAATGTACTTACAACTTTAAGAGAGGTATATGTAAAGCTAAATAAAATGGATAAAGCAGCTGAAATGAAAAAAGCATTAAGCGAGCTTTAATCATTTCTATTTGATATAAAAGCCCCGAATTATCGGGGCTTTTTTTGTTGGGATAAATTATCAATTTTTTAAAAAAGCTAACAATAAACCATGTATTATTTTGGAATTCGAAATTTTACTTTATATATATTATTTAGCGGTGCTTAAATTTGGAATCATTTTAAGATTAGCGTAATTTTCCCTCAATTATGTTTTCACTTAAACCAAAATTAAATTCCAAAGAAACTGTATATAAAAATGAGGTTACCACCAAGTTTGAATTGTACAACAGTCTTTTCTTAACTCTCCCTTTTTACCGAGTTAAAAATACAGGTTTAGCACTGCCTTATTTTTTTTCGCATTGCGAAGAAGGAGTTGCAAATAAACAACGTCCTGATGATATCATAGAATCTTTTTTTGATAAGCAAAAAGGTATAACAGACGAGCATGAAGCTATTGATCTGCTTTTCAGATTTATTCAATATATAGAGAGACAAGTAGTACTTTTTGATGCTGTGGAAGATGCTGCGTTCTCTAAAATAAGATCGACTGATGATACCAGTACCTTAGGCGTTTTAATGAATAAATCTTTACAAGACGAAGATTTATACAAGCGTATTCAGGATTGTTTGAGAGAATTTAAACTCAGACTGGTTTTAACAGCACACCCAACTCAGTTCTACCCGGGTCCTGTATTAGGAATTGTTACAGATTTAACCGAAGCAATCAAGAACAATGATGTTAATTCCATCAATTTCTTATTACAGCAATTAGGTAAAACGCCATTCTTTAAAAAGGAAAAACCTACACCTGTAGACGAGGCTACCAGTTTAAACTGGTACTTAGAAAATATATTATACCAAACAGCTTCAGATGTTCACAATAATCTTGAAGAGGTTTTTAAACTTAATTTAGGGAATCATAGCTTAATAGAGCTAGGGTTTTGGCCAGGCGGAGATCGTGATGGCAACCCCTTTGTTACTGCTGAGACTACCAAACAAGTTTCTACTTACTTAAGACAAGCATTGTTTAGGTGTTATTATCGTGATTTTAAGAAGCTAAAGCGCAGAATTACTTTTAATGGAACCGGGAAATATATAGAGCATCTTGAGAGTATTATTTATTCTAATGCCTTTAACTCAGCAATCACAGAAATCAATATCAAAGAAACTCTTTTAAGTAATTTAAAATCAATTAAAGAGGTATTGGCAAATCATCACGATGGTTTATTTACAGAACTGGTTGATGATTTGATTTGGAAAGTGAAGCTTTTTGGTTGCCACTTTGCATCGTTAGATATCCGTCAGGATAGCCGGGTTCTTAGAACGTTGTTTAAAGAATGTATTGAATCCGATGAATTAAAAGGCCTGGTACCACCCAATTATTTTGAACTTTCTGAAGAGGAAAAGATTGCGGCAATTCCTCTTTCGGAGGCTGATTTCATCAGTTATTCATCCTTTTCAGATCTAAGTAAAGATTCTTTGGATGTGATAAGACTGATAAAAGACATGCAAAACCAAAACGGTAAAAGAGCTTGTCATCGTTTTATCATCAGCAACTGTCAGAAAGCGTCCGATATTCTCCAGCTTAAACAATTATTCTTATGGAGCGGTTGGAAACCCGAAGAGTTGGATATAGATTTTGTTCCTCTTTTTGAAACCATAGATGATTTAAAGTTAGCTGATGGTATAATGGAAAAGGTTTATAATAACGCCATTTATCAAAAACATCTAGAGCGTAGAAAAAAACGTCAGGTAATTATGCTGGGTTTCTCAGACAGTACCAAAGACGGGGGGTATTTAATGTCTAACTATGCGATTTATTATGCCAAATCCAGCCTTACCGGGATTTCCCGCAAATATGATATTGATTTAGCATTTTTTGATGGAAGAGGAGGCCCACCTGCCAGAGGTGGCGGAAAAACTCACAAGTTCTATGCCTCTTTTGGTAAAGATGTAGCCAACAAACAAATTCAAATGACGGTACAGGGGCAAACTATCAGCTCACTTTACGGCACCTTTGAAAGCTCTACAAACAATATGGAACAGCTGATCCATGCTGGAATTAATTCAGCATTGGAAAGACAACATGCAAATACCATGACCACTGAAGAGAAGGAGTTATTCTCTGCTATGGCGGATACAAGTTATGCCAAATTTATGGAGTTAAGGGAGCATCCATTGTTTCTTAAATTTATGGAAGTGCAAACGCCTTTAAAAATGCTTTCTCAAATTAATATCAGTAGCCGCCCGGTTAAAAGAAATTCTGATGCTGAATTGAAATTGGAAGATTTAAGAGCGATTAGTTTCGTGACCTCATGGAGTCAGGCAAAACTTAATATCCCTGGGTTTTATGGGGTTGGCAGTGCCTTAAAACAAGTAAAAGAAAGTGGAGACTGGGATAAAGCGAAAGATCTTTACCGCGAATCCGGCTTCTTTAAAACTGTAATAGACAATTGCATGATGTCTATGAGCAAAGCAGATTTTAGGCTAACCGAATATTTATCAGAGGACAAAACTTTTGGTGAATTCTGGAAAGCTATGAAAAAAGAATTTGACCTTACACAGGAGTTGGTTTTAGATCTTTCTAATACTTCGTCTTTAATGGAAAAAAATCCGACTGATAAGAGATCTATTTCTTTAAGAGAGAAAATTGTAATGCCTCTGGTTATTATACAGCGCTACGCTATAATTAAGTCTTTATCTACAGAAATTTCCGACGAGCAGAGAGAGATTTACAATAAATTAATACTTAGAACATTATACGGAATCGTAAACGCGGCTCGTAACTCCGCTTAATGCTATTCTTATCATAAAAAAAGCTTCCTGAAAATCATCAGGAAGCTTTTTTTTATGCCATTTAATTAGTTTTCTCTGATAAGAATCATATTTGAAAAATCATTAAATATAGTTTTTCTGTCTTCAGGTATATTTATGCTTTTTAACGCTGTTAGCCCTTTCTCTGCAAATTCAAACATTGTATTCTCAGCAAATTCTCTAATATTTAATTCGTTGTAGATGGCTGTTACTCTGCTTATTTTATCTGCTGTACCTATAGAACCATCAGATAAGAGAATTTCTAATTCTTCGGACTGTGGTTTATCCGCAGTTTCCAGGGCCTTAATCAATAAAAAAGTCTTCTTATTAGATAAAATATCCCCTCCAACTTGTTTTCCAAATTTTTCAGGATCTCCGTAAACATCCAAAATGTCATCCTGTAACTGGAATGCGATTCCCAGGTTTACTCCAAAATCATATAATAATTGAGCTTCTTTTTCTTCTGCTTTACCTATTAAGGCACCCATTTTCAAAGCTCCTCCTAACAATACAGCTGTTTTTAGCTTAATCATTTCTATATATTCTTCGATTTTAACAGTTCCACGCTGTTCGAAGTTCATATCTATTTGCTGACCTTCGCAAACGCCAACAGCAGTTTCGTTAAAAATTTTTAAAATTTGTGGCAGTATTTCAGGATCTACATGGACCAATAATTTATAGGCTTCGATAAGCATAACATCACCTGATAGAATAGCAATAGCTTCATTCCATTTCTCATGAACAGTAGGATTGCCTCTCCTTAACGGAGCTTTATCCATGATATCATCATGCATAAGGGTGAAGTTGTGAAATACCTCTATTGCTAATGCCGGTTTAATAGCATCTTTAACTTTTCCTTTAAAAAGGTCTACAGCCATGAGTAAGAGTACAGGCCTTAATCTTTTTCCTCCCAAATTCATCAAATAGGAGACAGGTTCATATAGTTCTTTTGGTTCTTGTGGAAATGATTGATCATTTATCGCTTCTAAAACCAGCTCTTGAAGATCTTTTATGGTATACATCAGGTTTTAAATTAAGTAGGAACCGCTAAATTCCTACTCCTAAAATGTTTTAATCTGTTATTAGAGTGAAATCAATTTGTCTTTTGCTTAAATCCACGCGTTTCACTTTTATTTGTACTTCGTCGCCAAGTTGGAAAGTTTTCTTCTTACGCTGACCTATAATACAATAGTTCTTTTCGTCTAAGGTGTAAAAGTCATCAGAAATATCCCGTAGTCTGATCATTCCTTCACATTTATTCTCTTCTATTTCTACGTACATTCCCCACTCGGTAACTCCAGAAACTATTCCTAAATAAACATTACCGATATTATCCTGAAGGTATTCGGCTTGTTTGTACTTAGTAGAAGCTCTTTCTGCATCAGCAGCTTTTTTCTCCATTTGAGAAGCATGAGCACACATTTTTTCATAATGTTCTGCATTGGCATTAGCACCATTATCTAAATAATGTTGTAATAAACGATGAACCATTACATCCGGATAACGACGGATAGGAGAGGTAAAGTGTGTGTAAAAATCAAAAGCCAAACCGTAATGGCTGCTACTTTTTGTAGTATAAATGGCTTTCGCCATAGACCTGATAGCTAATTGAGTAAGTACATTTTGTTCTTTTTTACCTTCTACATCGGCCATTAATTTATTCAAAGATCTTGCTGTATCTCTATCAGATTTCATGGAGATTTTATGACCAAACTTAGCTGCAAATTGTGCGAAATTAATTAAACTATCCTCCTTTGGAGTATCATGTGCCCTGTAAACAAATGTAAGTTTATGTTTTCCTTTGCCCTTTTTAGCAACAAATTCCGCTACTCTTCGGTTGGCCAGCAACATAAAATCTTCGATTAATTTATGAGCATCTTTACGTTCTTTAACATAAACGCCAATAGGTTTTCCCTTATCGTCTAATTTGAACTTTACTTCCGTAGATTCGAAATTAATAGCGCCATGTTTGAATTTACGCTCCCTTAATTTATAGGCCAGCTCATTCAATTTAAGAATTTCAGTAACATAATCACCTTCCTTATTTTCTATAATTTCCTGCACTTCCTCATAAGCGAATCTTCTGTCAGAATAAATTACTGTTTTACCAAACCATTCGTTAATAATATGAGCATCTTCATCTAATTCAAAAACTGCCGAAAAACATAGTTTTTCTTCTTTTGGCCTCAAGGAACACAAACCATTTGAAAGCCTTTCCGGAAGCATTGGAATTACCCTGTCTACCAGGTATACAGAAGTTCCGCGATCATAGGCTTCTTTGTCTAAGGCAGTGTCTGGAACAACATAATGAGAAACATCCGCTATGTGTACACCAACTTCGTAATTGCCATTTTCTAATATTTTAAAGGATATTGCATCATCGAAATCTTTAGCGTCGAACGGATCGATGGTGATCGTTAGCGTGTCTCTGAAGTCTCTTCTTTTTGCAATTTCTTCAGGGCTAATTTCAGGAGAAATGGCTTCGGCCTCTTTTTCTACTTCTTCGGGAAAATTTAGAGGAAATCCGTATTCTGCAAGGATAGCATTCATCTCGGTGTCATTCTCACCCTGCTTTCCTAAAATGCTTTTAATAATACCTACAGGATTTTTTGCTCCCTCAGGCCAATCTACAATCCTCGCTAAAGCTTTTACACCGTTTCTGGCTCCGTTAAGGTCTTCTAACGGAATAAATATATCATGCAGCATTTTCCGGTCATCAGGGATAAAAAATGCGAAATGCTGGGAAAGTTTAACCAAGCCGGTAAATTCATACTTGGCCCTGCTAATTATTTCTACCACTTCTCCTTCTTTTCTTTTTCCCTTCTTACTGGCATAAACATAGATTTTAACACGGTCTCCGTGGAGCGCATTTCTTAATTTCCTGGGAGCGATATAAATGTCATTTTCAAAAGTATCTTCAGGTATTAAAAATGCAGAGCCATCATTAGCCATATCTATTTTTCCATTTACAAAAGTTTTTACTTCCTGTAACTGGAACTTACCTTTTACTTTTTCTGTAAAAATTCCGTCTTCCTTATGATCTTTTAAAATAGAAAGTATGGTTTTCTTAGAATCCGGATCAGATATGTTTAACGCAGCAGCTACTTGCTTGTAGTTTAAAGGCTTGTTTCCCGATTTTTCAAAAATATCGGTGATAAGCTGTGTGAGTATCTGTTTTGTATTATTTTCGTTGTTAGACATATCAAATGCGTTTGCTTTAAATATAATCTTAAATGTTTAATTTGAGATTATGTTTGGATAAATATCAAAAAATAATGCCTAAACATTTAGCTTAGGCATTATTTAACTGATAAATTTTTAATAGTACAATCACTATTTTCCGACCATCACTCCGGGTTTATTCACCAGGGGTATTTTAATAAAATTAGCATCAACAATACTCTCCGGAAGGAAAATGAATTTTTTGTCGAATATCTCTTTATTGATATAATAAGAAATCCAGTATTCGTTGTTTAGTCCAAAAACCTGTTCGTCTATGATTTCTATTTTAGCAAAATCCTTTGCAGCTAACAGAGGAATCATATGCCTTAAAATAGAAGTCTTCACTTCTTCGCCGTCTTTTAGACCATATCCCTTAGAAGTAATAAGGACGTTCTCTATAGGGGTATCCTTTAAATTTATGAGGTAAACTGCCCATGATTTGTTTTGCGGAGTTTCATCTTCCAAAACAACAGCCACTGAAATCTCCTCTACAATATTTTCCGGAAGGTCTTTTTTCATTCTAATTCTAATAAATTATTTCTTCTTTGCAGCAGCTTTAGGTTTAGCAACAGCTTTTTTGGCTGTGGCTTTCTTCGCTTTCTTTTCAAAAGCATCAGGGATTTGTTCTACAATCAACTTCTTAACTTCTTCTAAAGAAAGCTGTGCTAAATCCTCCTCTGTAAACTTTTGGCCGGTTGCATTGTTTTTGCCTAGTTTCACCATTAATTTTCCAAAACGAATAAATGGCCCCCATCTGCCGTTTTCCAATGCAATTTTTTCTTCTGGCCATTGCTGGATATATCTTTTCGCTTCCTTCTCTATTTTTGCACTAATTAACTCTTCAATATCCTGCGGCTTTAAATTATCGTAATTATACCTTACGGGGATATTGATATACAAATCGTTCCATTTAATGAAAGGGCCAAAACGACCTTTTCCTTTGGTTACAGGGAGGCCTTGATGATGAGCTATGGGCGCATCGGCAAGTAACTTCTCGTTGATGATTTCTATAGCTCTTTCTATGTTTACAGAAAGCGGATCCTCATTTTTAGGAAGGGAAATATAGGTTTCTCCCCATTTAACGTAAGGTCCAAAACGTCCCACGCCTACAGAAACTTCTTTTTCCTGATATTCGTCTAAAATTAGTGGGAGTTTAAATAATTCCAGCGCTTCTTCTAAATTTATAGTCGATACAGATTGTGTTTTTAATAAGCTGGCATATTTAGGCTTCTCTTCGTCATCCGCCTCACCAATTTGCACCATAGGCCCGAATTTCCCTAATCTTGTATAAACGTTTTTGCCAGAATCAGGATCTACACCTAATAATTTTTCTCCACTTGCCCTTTCTGCGTTTTGTAAAGTATCTTCAACTTCGTTATGAAACGGCTGGTAAAAGTTTTTTAACATTGCTGTCCATTCTTTTAAACCATTTGCAATTTCATCAAATTCTTTTTCTACAGTTGCTGTGAAATTAAAATCTACGATTCCTTTAAAATGTTCTACTAAAAAATCATTAACAACCGTACCAATATCAGTCGGAAAAAGTTTTGATTTTTCTGCACCCGCAATTTCAGATTTTGTTTCTGATTTAATCTGATCGTTTTTAAGAACTACTACGCCGTAGTTACGCGGCTTACCTTCTCTATCTTCTTTAACAACATAACCCCTGTTTTGTACAGTAGAAATAGTAGGAGCATAGGTTGATGGTCTACCAATACCTAACTCTTCCAGTTTTTTAACCAGGGAAGCTTCAGTATATCTAGCAGCAGGACGGGTGAATCGCTCTGTGGCGGTCATTTCCTGTAGGTTTAATGACTGGCCAATAGATAGTGGAGGCAATAGCGCATTATCGCTATTATCGTCTAAATTGTCTTCATTTTCATCATCCTGAGATTCTAGATAAACTTTTAAGAAACCATCAAATTTCATGACTTCACCATTGGCAGTCAGTTCTTCTTTTCTCGAAGAAATATTAATTTTAGCAGTAGTTTTTTCGAACTGCGCTTCGCTCATTTGCGACGCAATGGCTCTTTTCCAGATCAGCTCGTACAAACGCTTTTCTCCGGCATCACCATCTACTGTGTGCCACTCGAAATGGGTTGGGCGAATAGCTTCGTGAGCTTCCTGTGCTCCGGCAGATTTAGTTTTAAAAACTCTTTTGTTATAATATTTATCCCCGTATGCGCTGTTAATCTCTTTATGAGCTGCATCTAATGCAGTTTCAGAAAGATTAACAGAGTCGGTTCTCATGTAAGTTATCTTTCCTGTTTCGTACAGTTTCTGAGCAATGGTCATTGTTCTTGAAACAGAAAAACCAAGTTTTCTGCTGGCTTCCTGTTGCAAAGTAGAAGTGGTAAATGGGGCAGAAGGACTTCTTTTGGTAGGCCTTGTATCAAGTGCACTTACTTTGTAAGCAGCTCCAATACAGTCTTTCAGGAAGTTTTCTGCATCTTCTTTTTTGCTGTATCGCTGAGATAAATCTGCTTTGAAAACTTCCCTTGGTTTTCCTGTATTTAATATCGCAACGATTTTATAGGCAGATTCTGCCTTGAAATTATTAATTTCTCTTTCTCTGTCTACAATTAACCTTACAGCAACAGATTGCACCCGGCCGGCAGATAGAGAAGGCTTTACTTTTTTCCAAAGTACTGGCGAAAGCTCGAAACCAACTAACCTGTCCAGAACACGACGGGCTTGTTGCGCATTTACTAAATTATAATTAATTGTTCTTGGATTATCAATGGCTTTTAAAATTGCAGGCTTGGTGATTTCGTGGAAAACAATACGTTTAGTATTGCTTTCTTTCAATCCTAAAGAATCGTACAAATGCCACGCTATAGCTTCTCCCTCGCGGTCCTCATCGGATGCAAGCCATATCATTTCTGCTTCTTTTGCCAATTTCTTTAATTCTGCAACTACTTGTTTTTTATCTGCCGGAATCTCATAATGTTGTTTAAAACCATTATTTACTTCAATAGCACTGTCATCTTTCTTAAGATCTCTGATATGTCCATAACTAGACTTTACCAAAAAATCTTTTCCTAAGTATCCTTCTATTGTTTTAGCTTTCGCCGGAGATTCAACAATCAGTAAATTTTTCGCCATTAAAATCAGATTTTACGCAAATAAAGGATAATTAAACTATTTATCCCAAAAATCGAAGATTAAAAACTAAAAAAATAAAAATGCAGAGGAATGGTAGGGCAATTTTAGAAGCTTTTTATTTTCATTGAGTAGTTAAATCCATGTGTGATTCTACCGTCAGATATTTCCTTATTTATAGCAGTAACATCCTTTTGGATCAGGCCAATATTTTTAGCATAAATCTCTGAAGCAATGTCTTCTCTGATAAGGTTTACTTCATCTATTTGCTGAACTACAATAGTAGAATCGAAAGAATGATTGTTGATTCTTGCAGTAAAAGGGTAGTCAGAAATATAATAAAATTGTTCACCCAGGGTGTTTTTTGAATTCCCGTTCCAGTCTTTGTTAAGTTCAGGAGGAAAAATTAACCTGTTAAAAGTTTGATTTTCTATTGTCTCCTGAGCAATTCTTACTGAACGACTTCTGGTAATGGTTTTTTGATAATTCCAAGCAGTAGAATTTTGTTCCTTTTTATAGCGCTCTATTCTAAAAATACTGTCTCCTGTGAAATTCAAATAAACGGAAGCAACAGAATCTTTAAGCTCGAAAATATGTTTAGTTACCGAGTTGTTAAAATTATTATATACCGTAGAATCAACAGTATAGACCAAAACTTTTTTTAATTTCAGAGGATAGTACTCGTAATGAAAATGACGGACCGGCGCATTGTTTTCTTTGGTACATGAAACAAGAATAGTCGAAATAACTATAATACCAAAAAAAAAATTGATCCTGTACATTTAAAAATGATTTATACTAAAGTAGTTATTTAAATTAAAAAACCACCTCCAAGTAAATCATTTCCTTCATAAAAAACAGCCGACTGGCCAGGTGCAATTCCCGAAACCGCATGATGGAAATTAACTTTCATTAAATCGCCTTCCTGGTGAATGTGGCTAACTGTACCAGCATCTTTGTATCTGATTTTTGTGATGGCCTCCAAAGGCTCGGTAATAGAGTCGTATTTTATCAGGTTTAAATTTCTTACCGTTGCTGTTGTTTTTTGCAATTCTTCTTCTTCACCTAAAACCACTGTATTACTTTCCGGAAGAATTTGAGTAACATACATAGGTTTGCCAAAAGCAACACCTAAACCTTTTCTTTGCCCAATAGTATAAAATGGGTAACCTTGATGTTTTCCAACTTTGGTTCCATCGGTTAATACAAAATCGCCTCCCGAAACTTCAGCTTCTAATTCTGGTACGCGATGTTTAAGGAAAGAACGGTAATCGTTATCCGGAACAAAACAGATTTCATAACTCTCGCTTTTTTGAGCCAGCTCTTCCTGCCCCATATCCAAAGCCATTTGTCTTATTTCTGATTTCGCAAAAGATCCTAAAGGAAATTTTGTTCTTGCCAGGTTTTGTTGAGAAACGCCCCATAATACATAAGATTGGTCTTTATTTTCATCCTTTCCTTTAGAAATCACATAGCGGCCGCTGTCTTGCTGACGAATATTGGCATAATGCCCGGTGGCAATAAATTCACAATCCAGCTTATCTGCTCTTTTTAATAAAGCATCCCATTTTATATGTGTATTGCATAAGACGCAAGGGTTTGGCGTTCTTCCTGCAAGGTATTCATCAACAAAATTATCTATCACATAATCTCCAAACTCATTACGGATATCTAATATATAATGAGGAAAGCCATAGCCTACTGCTAAAGATCGGGCATCATTGATAGAATCTAAACTGCAGCAGCCGGTTTCTTTAGAATTCGCTCCGGATGAGGCGTAATCCCAGGTCTTCATGGTTAAGCCAATCACTTCATAACCTTGTTCATGCAGCATTACAGCTGCCACCGAACTGTCCACACCACCACTCATTGCTACCAGAATTCTACCGTGTTTACTCATCTTACATTTGAAATAGAATGCAAAGATAAAGTTTTAATTAAAATGGCCGAACCAAAGGCGTCAGGAACAAGTCAATTCCTTGGAGGATTTTTTAAGAACTGATCTTTTTAAACCTTGATTTAATTGTTTTAATAATGAAATATCAGAAATGAGTTTGAATAATTAAAATTATAATATTGATTATTAACACATTATGATTTATTTTAGTACTATGTATTGCATGGTACATTATAAAACATATATCTTTGTATTATGATAGCAGAAAATACGCAAACACAAATGCGGAAGGGAATTCTGGAATATTGTGTTTTATCAATTATTTCAAGAGGGGAGATATATGCCTCGGATATTATTGCCGAATTAAGGTCTGCCAAACTGCTGGTGGTTGAGGGAACATTATATCCACTATTAACCCGGCTAAAAAACAATGGCTTGTTAAGCTATAACTGGGTAGAATCCACTTCCGGTCCGCCACGGAAATATTATACGCTAACAGAAGCGGGAAAGGATATTTTAACACAATTAGATCAAACCTGGCAGGAGCTGGCTAATGCCGTAAATATTTCACAAAAAGGAGCCAATTCATAATCATTAATACAATGGAAAAAACCATCATCATCAACATAGGTAACACAATTATTCATATTGAAGAAAGTGCTTACGAACTTTTAAAAACCTATATCAACGAGATTAAACATCATTTTGTTAATGATGCTGATGACATTGAAATCGTAACAGATATAGAAAACAGGATTGCAGAATTGCTAATAGAACAGCTGGAGCAGGCTAAAAAACAAGTGATCGACTCGGAAAATGTAAATGCTGTCATCGCTCAGATGGGTAAAGTTAATGATTTTGATACGCTGGAAGAAGAACCTGTTATCAATATAAACCAGGGGCTCCCGATAGATAAAAAGCTGTATCGTGATATGGATGAACGGGTGATTGCAGGTGTTTGTGCCGGTATTGCACATTACGTAAATGTAGATGTAAAGTGGATCAGATTGATTGCCATTTTAGCAGCTTTCCTGGCGGGATCCAGCTTTTTAATTTATGCACTGCTTTGGATCGTTATTCCTAAGGCAAAATCGCGTACCCAGAAAATGGAAATGAAAGGTGAGCCAGCCAATCTTAAGGGTTTTCAAAAAAATCTAAATGAGGAACTTGAGGCAGTAAAAGAGCGTTTAAGCGAGGTTAATAAGCAAGCCCAGCCTTTTTTTGCCCGCTTTGGAATTTTTATAGGAGAATTTTTCGAATGGCTTGCTTCATTTATTTCAGGAGCTGGTAAAGTGGCTTTAAAGCTTATTGCAACGTTTATCATCATTTTGGGGTCAATATTTATGTTGACGCTGATCCTTGGCGTTTCTGCATTCCAGGGATTTTGGGATGCCAGTATTTACGAACATTTTCCTTTTTCGATGATCAATGAGGGCAACAGGAATATTATTTTATTTAGCGCATTCGTGGTGTTTTTTATTCCAATTTTAGCGCTGGTTTTATTTGCAATAAGGGTAGCTTTTAATAGACAGGCCATCACTAAAACGCTTTCATTTGCTTTGCTGATTATCTGGCTGGCAGGTTTAGCCACTACGGGCTATCATGTAGCAAAAATTTCTTCAGAATTTAAGCAGCATGCAGAACTAACTCAAACGACTGATATAAAATCTTATCCAACTTATGTGATCGATATGGATAAAAGTAAATATTTTAGTAAAGAGGATAGCCTGGCCTATGGTATAGATGCGCATCAAAAAAATCGAATTGTTGTTGATGATTCTGATGATGACCTGTTTGTTTCTACAAACCATGTTCGTATCAATATTCTTAAAAGCGAAATTGGAGCTACCCGGTTAACTCAAAAATTCGAATCACAGGGAAAAACTTTCCCGGATGCCTTATATAATGCACAAAATATCAATTACACGTATAAATTGATGGATTCTACAGTTGTTTTTAGTCCGCGATTTCAATTAAAAAAAGGGTCTATCTGGAGAAACCAGGAAGTCCATTTAAACCTGGAGATTCCTGTGGGTACACAACTAATCTTAAAACGGGATGTAAAAGGATACATCAATAACTATTGGACGTGGGATTGTAAAAATCAGGAGGAACATGATAGCATTTGGATAATGACGGATGAAGGCTTAAAATGTAAATACGATCTGGAGCATCCTGAAGTAAACACAGAGGAAAGCCAAAATCAATAATTCTTTTATATAATTATTAAGACAGTTTATGTTATTTGATGTAAACTGTCTTAATATTTACGAACTCTTTAATTCCAAATATGCTTAATTCCCGGCCATAACCAGATTCTTTAATACCGCCAAACGGGAGTCTTGGATCTGATTTAACCAGTGAATTAACGAAACAGGAACCTGCCTCGATTCTTTCTTTTGCGATTAGTTCTCCTTTTATGAGATCTTTCGTAAACACGGCTGCGCCTAAGCCAAAAATAGAATCATTGGCAGTCTTTATTGCTTCTTCCTCGTTTTTTACAGTAATAATAGCTGCCACCGGACCAAACAATTCTTCATCATAAGCAGGCATACCTTTTTTTACATTTGTTAATATAGTAGGAGGGTAGATGGCTGCGTTACCTTTTGGGATTTTACCTCCTAAAATACATTTAGCACCAAGTTTAATAGATTTAGAAACCTGTTCGTGTAAATCATCTCTTAAATCCGTTCTGGCCATAGGGCCTAAATCAAATTGATCTTCTAATGGATCTCCGATCGTTTTTTGCTTCATTAAGTTTTTAAAAAGCTCAACAAACTCCTTTTCAACAGATTTCATCACAATAAATCTTTTAGCAGAAATACAGCTTTGTCCGTTATTAATCAACCGGGAATTTACACAGGTTTCTGCTGTTAATTCCAAATCTGCATCTTCTAGAATGATATAGGCATCGCTGCCGCCTAACTCCAGTACAGTTTTTTTTATTAAACTTCCGGCTTGTGCGGCTACTTTTTTACCGGCAGCAGTACTTCCTGTAAGGGTGACCGCTTTCACCAGCGGATGCGCAATAATGGGTTCCAGCTTTTTACTGCCGATTAGAAGGGTTTGAAAACTATGTTTAGGAAAACCTGATTGAATCACCAATTCTTCTATTGCTAAAGCGCATGCCGATACATTAGAAGCGTGTTTTAACAGGCCGCAATTGCCAGCCATAAGAGCCGGAGCTAAAAATCTGAATGCTTGCCAGAAAGGAAAATTCCAGGGCATAATTGCTAAAACCAAACCTACAGGCTGATAAGTAACAAAGCTTTTGGATGCCTCTGTTTCTATGATTTCGTCACTGAGAAAATCTTCGGCATTATTCGCATAATACTCACATACAGATGCACACTTTTCAATTTCTGTAGTGCCATCTTTTAATGGCTTGCCCATTTCAAGTGCCATTGTTCTTGCGAGTTTTTCCTTTTCTTCAATTAAGCTTTTAGCTAATTGAAGCATACACTTTTTTCTCAGGGTAAAATCGGTTTGTTTAAAACTTAACCATGCCTTATTTCCCTGCTTAATTTTTTCTTCTATTTGAACTGAGGTGTGTTCTTTATATGTTTTTATCAATTTTCCGTTGTACGGATTAACACTTTTTAGCGACATAAGACTTGCATTTATTATTAATAACAAATAGTAACAGGTTTTGATGCAGTAAAGTGAAATTAACTACAGGAGCTGATAAATTTTAATTGCTTTCTTTTTTGAGGAATTAGATTGTTAGATAAGATGCTTAATAGCATCCAAAACTTTTTCTAAATCTTCGGGAGTATCTATAGCCAAAGTTTCTGTTTGAGTAACAGCGACTTTAATTTTGAATCCATTTTCTATCCACCTTAATTGTTCTAAAGATTCGGCTTTTTCTAAAGAACTGGCATTTAGCTGGGAAAGTATGCTAAGCGTAGCTGTTTTATAACCGTAAATTCCAATATGCTTATAAAAAGTGTGGTGGTTTAACCAGTCTTTTTTGTCGAAATTTCTTAAGTGAGGAATAGTTTGCCTGCTAAAGTAAATTGCCTCCATATTGGCATTTAATAATACTTTTGGGGTGTTAAAATTAAAAAGCTCTTCAGTAGTCGTAATTTTTTTTACCAGGGTCGCGATGTTAGTAGATATATCATTAAAGCAACCTGCAACTAAATTTATTTGATTGGGATCAATTAAAGGTTCGTCTCCCTGAATATTAATTACAGCATCAAAGCCACTTATCTTTTGAGCCACTTCTGCACAACGATCTGTTCCGCTTACATGATTATCGGCCGTCATGATTACATTTCCGCCAAACGATTTTACGGCTTTATATATTTTATCATCATCTGTAGCCACAACCACGTCTGCTAAAGATGTTGCGAGTAAGGTTTGATCATAAACACGTTGGATCATTGGTTTTCCGGCAATATCTATCAAAGGTTTTCCAGGGAAACGGGTAGATGCGAATCTCGCAGGAATTATTCCAAGTATCTTCATGTGTCTTTATTTAAATAAACCGTGGATCTCGCGTTCGATGCTATCAATAATAAAACTTAAATCTTCTGATTTGTTTGCAAAATCTAATTTGTCTTTATCAAGAATTAGTAGTTTTCCGGAATCATAACTTTTAATCCACTTATCGTACTTTTCGTTTAGCTTCTGCAGGTAGTCTAGTCTAATACTAGCTTCGTATTCTCTTCCTCTTCTTTGAATATTTTCTACCAATGTAGGTACAGAGGCTTTTAAATATATTAAAAGGTCTGGTGGTTTAATATAAGCAGTAATATTATCAAAAATAGCCTGGTAGTTTCCATAATCACGACTGGTCAGTAAGCCCATTTCATGAAGATTTTCTGCAAAAATATAGGCGTCTTCATAAATAGTCCGGTCTTGGATAATATCTGTCGCTCCGGCTTGTATATCTCTTATCTGCTGGAAACGACTATTTAAAAAAAAGATTTGCAGGTTAAAACTCCACCTCTTCATGTCACTATAGAAATCTTCCAGGTATGGATTGTTGTCTACAGCTTCATACATGGCTTCCCATTGATAGTTTTTAGCTAATAATTCTGTAAGGGTAGTTTTTCCGGCTCCAATATTACCAACAACGGCTATATGCATATTCTTTATTTTCTTCGACGTTTTTTAAATGTAGTATTAAAATGCCCTGAAACCAATAATTTCCCGAACTTCTTTTATAGTTTTCGAAGCACTTTCCCTTGCCTTTTCGGCTCCCATTTTAGACACTTTCCTTAGATACTCTGTGTTTTTAGCTATATCTTCAATTTTTTCCCGTATAGGGGCTGTTGAAATAATCATGTCTTCTGCAATTTGCTTTTTAAAATCGCCGTAACGGATATTACAGGTATTATATGAATTTTCGAAATGGGCTAATGTTTCATCCGTAGATACTACTTTCATCAAATCAAAAAGGTTTTGTATCTCCTGGGGCTTTACCTGGTTTTCTACAGTAGGGCCACTATCTGTAACGGCTTTCATCACCTTCTTTTTAATGATTTCAGGCGAATCAGATAGGTATACCGCATTCATTTCTCCTTCAGATTTTCCCATTTTCCCTTTGCCATCCAGGCCAGGAATTTTCACTAATTGTTCAGAAAAGCTAAAAGCATATGGTTCTTTAAAGTACTCGGTTTGGTATAAATTGTTAAATCTGTTGCCAAATGTTCTTGTCATTTCCAGGTGTTGTTCCTGGTCTTTACCTACAGGCACTTTTGTAGCGTGATGTAACAAAATATCAGCAGCCATTAAAACCGGATAGGTTAATAAGCCTGCATTTACATTGTTAGGGTTAGATTTTACTTTGTCTTTAAAAGAAGTACTGCGTTCCAACTCGCCCAAATAAGCATTCATGTTTAAGAAAAGGTAAAGCTCTATCACTTCCGGAACATCAGATTGCACATATAATGTAGATTTTTCGGGATCCAAACCAGCAGCCAAATATTCTACAAGAACATGTTTCACATGGTCGTGTAAATGAGATGATGTCGGATGAGTAGTTAAAGAATGATAATCCGCAATAAAAAAGAAACAATTATATTGCTCCTGCATTTTAACGAAATTTTTTACCGCACCATAATAATTGCCTAAGTGCAATTTTCCTGTAGATCTTATACCACTAACTACTGTCTCCATATACTGCGAAAGTACAGAAAATTTATATTTTTGGTAATATGAAAAGAGTATTGAAACAGCTGCATCGTTATTATTACTTATTAATGGTGTTTGTGTTTTTCTGTTTGCTTTATCCTTTATTGTATCTTTTTTCGAGAAACGAGAAGTATTACAAGTATTTAAACAAGGTAAGAAAATTTAATGGGTTCTTGCCGTCGCTATTTTCAGGAATTATTTATCGTTATCATTTTGAACAAAAAATAGACTGGAACAGGGCCTATATAGTTTGTGCCAACCATTCCTCCAATCTTGATATTTTTGCTCTAACTCTTATGATGAAGAATAATTTCTTTTTTATGGGTAAAGAAGAACTTTTGCATAGCCCCTTCACTAAATTATATTTCAAAACAATTGATGTTCCTGTAAACAGAAATAGTAAAATGTCGTCTTACAGAGCTTTTAAGAAAACATCAGAACGGCTTAAAAATAAAATGAGTCTGCTGATTTTTCCGGAAGGAAAAATAGGAGATGAGTATCCACCGGTGTTACACTCCTTTAAAAACGGACCATTTAAATTAGCTATACAACATCACCTTCCCATTTTACCGGTAAGTATAAATAATACCTGGCAGCAAATGTGGGACGACGGAAAGAAATTAGGAAGCAGGCCAGGAGTTTGCCATATTTATATTCACGAGGTGATAGAAACAGCTATGCTAACAGAAAAAGATGAAGAAAATCTTAAAAATAATGTTTTTGAAATCGTACATTCGGCTTTAAATTACGAGACTTTTAAGGATTTAAAATCTTCAGAAAATTCTGATTCTATCTTGTAAGTAATAATAATAAGGATAAGATGAAAATAGACAGGGAAACGGTAGATAAAATAGCTCATTTAGGCAGATTAGTGTTAACAGATGAAGAAAAAGACAGATCTATTATTGAACTGAGTGAAATATTAAGCTTTATGGAAAAACTCGGTGAAGTAGATGTTACCGGTGTTGAACCGCTTATATATATGAATGAAGCTGTGAATGTGCTTAGGCCCGACGTAGTAATACAAGAGATTACAAGAGAAGAAGCTTTAATGAATGCGCCTCTAAAAAATGACGAGTATTTTAAAGTTTCTAAAGTTATAGAAAAGTAGTCTATTTTTTATAATGTAACAATTCCCGCTTGTTTTTGTCTAAAATAAAAACAAAACTATGCAGCATCTTATCACTGTTAATGATATCGGAAGAAAATATGTTATAGGGTCAGATGTAATTCATGCCCTAAAATCTGTTTCTCTTACCATAGATAAAGGAGAATTCGTTGCATTGATGGGGCCTTCCGGATCAGGAAAATCTACTTTAATGAATATTTTAGGTTGTTTGGATACACCAACTAAAGGTGAGTATATCTTAAATGGTATAAACGTAAGTTCGATGACAGATAGCCAACTTG
This sequence comes from Pelobium sp., assembly GCA_045629485.1. Lineage (GTDB taxonomy): Bacteria > Bacteroidota > Bacteroidia > Sphingobacteriales > Sphingobacteriaceae > Pseudopedobacter. Next base: position 52,633 of record JAZQRF010000199.1, read on the forward strand.
CAGAAGTAAGAAACAAAGAGATTGGATTTGTTTTCCAAACATTTAACCTATTACCACGCTCTTCTGCTATGGAAAATGTTGCGCTTCCGCTGATTTATTCCGGAGTGAGCAAAAAAGAAAGAGACAAGAGATCTGAAGCGGCTTTAAACAATGTTGGCTTAGGAAACAGGTTACATCATAAGCCAAACGAACTATCGGGCGGACAAAGGCAGAGAGTTGCTGTAGCAAGGGCTCTGATCAATAATCCTTCTATTATTCTGGCAGATGAGCCAACAGGAAATCTCGATACCAAGACTTCTATAGAGATTATGGGTTTGCTGGAAGAGATTCATGCAAAAGGAAATACCATCATTTTAGTAACGCATGAGGAAGATATTGCCCAGCATGCACATAGAATTGTAAGGATGAGGGACGGGCTAATTGAAAATGATTATAAAAATAATGATATTAAAACGGCGTCTCAAAAATTACATGAAGTCAATAAATTGGAGAAAGACTAATTTATAGCGGTACATTCTAAAAATGAAAATATATACTAAAACAGGAGACAAAGGTTTTACCTCTTTAATTGGTGGAATGAGAGTGCCAAAACATCATTTAAGAATTGAAGCTTACGGCACTATTGACGAGTTAAATTCATACCTGGGACTTATTGCTAACTCTGGTGCAGTAGAAGAAGATCAAAATTTAATTAAAGAAATACAAGACAGATTGTTTACCATAGGTTCTGTTTTAGCTTTCGATCCTGAAAAAGCTAAAATGAATATACCGGATCTTCATCTTGCAGATATTGAATTACTGGAAAATGAGATTGATAGCATAAATGCACATTTACCTGCATTAAAACATTTTATTCTACCAGGCGGGTCTGCTCTTGCTGCCCATTGCCACGTTGCTAGATGTATCTGTAGGAGGGCAGAGCGAAGTGTAGTCCAGTTAAATGAAAACAGCGATATCGACAAAAAAATCATCATGTATCTTAACCGGCTTTCTGATTACTTATTTATCCTGGCAAGGAAAGTCAATTTCAACAATAAGATTGGAGAAAACATATGGCTGCCCAGAGTTTAAAAATGTTGAAAACTTTTTTAGGAACTATAAATTTTTAATATACTTTTGCGATTAAATTAAAATTCTAAATTATGTATTGGACATTAGAATTAGCATCTCACTTGGAAGACGCTCCTTGGCCGGCAACGAAAGACGAATTGATAGATTATGGAATCCGTTCTGGTGCACCTGTGGAAGTTATAGAAAACCTGCAAGCACTGGAAGATGATGGAGAACCTTATGAAAATATTGAGGAAATCTGGCCAGATTATCCAACTAAAGATGATTTCTTCTTCAACGAAGATGAATACTAAGAAAGAACCCGGAATATTTCGGGTTTTTTTATGCCTAAATTGTATGTAAATTGATACAAATGAATCCTCTGCTATTCAAATTACAGCGTTAAAATGAAATAAAAAAGACATTTCTCCATTTGGTCTGGTTTTGGTTTAAGGAAGAATATAAATTATTGTTAACCTTAAAATATATAAAAATGGGAAATCTACTTTATCTGATCGCAGTTATTCTAATTATTATCTGGATCTTTGGCGCATTTGTTTCACCTTTCGGTGGAGGTTTAATTCACATATTAATAGTTATAGCAATTATAGCCATATTATTAAGAGTGATAAGAGGTGCTTAATTAGAGGTATCATCATAAAATAAAGAACGGGACAAATGCTGTCCCGTTTTTTTATGAAAAATAAATTAACAGGATTGATTTTTTAATAAAGCTTCAGCAACCACCAAATCTTCCTGATAGGTGATTTTAATATTAAAGTGATCACCTTCTTCTAAAAATATTCTATAACCGGCTTTCTCTACCACAGAAGCATCGTCAGTAAAATCATCAGAAAACTCTTGTTCGTAACCAATTTTAAGCTGTTCTGCAGAGAATGTTTGGGGGGTTTGTACAAGATAAACCTGAGATCGGGGAATAGCCCTGGTTTTATCATCGGCTGCAATACGAACAGAATCCTTAGAGCCAATAACTGTTATGGCATTTCCCTTAGCTATTGCATTTTTGTAACAGTTATCTATGGTGCTTAGAGAAACCAATGGCCTAACGGCATCATGTATGGCTACAAATGCATTGGTTTCGGTAATGGTATCCAGTGCGTTTTTAACAGAAAAAAAACGTTCTTTTCCTCCGGAAACAATGCTGTACGGAATTTTAAAACCAAATTCTTCAATTTGCATTTTCCAGGTTTCTAAATCCTGGGGAGATAATACCAAAATAATTTTGGGTTGGTACTGACTTTTATGAAACTTTTCTATGGTGTGCATAAGAATGGGTTTACCTGCAACTGTTAGAAATTGCTTAGGTAGCAACGAATTCATTCTCTTACCTGTTCCGCCGGCAACAATTATAGCATAGAAAATAGGATGTTTCATTTGAGATAAGAATAAACAATAAAGGCCAAAATTTCCGGCCTTTATTATAATTTAGATAATTAGCATGGCATCACCATAGCTATAAAATCTATATTTCTCTTTAACAGCAACTTCATAAGCATGCATTACATTTTCGTAACCTCCAAATGCCGATACCATCATCAATAAAGTTGATTCTGGTGTATGGAAGTTAGTGATCATGCTATTGGCAATACTAAATTCGTAAGGAGGGAAAATGAATTTAGAAGTCCAATCATTAATCGGTTTCAATGTATGGTTTGCAGATACAGCAGATTCTATGGCTCTCATAGCAGTTGTACCTACAGCGCAAACTCTTCTTTTATGTTCTATAGCATTATTAACAATATCGGCTGCCTTTTGCTCGATAATGATTTGCTCAGAATCCATTTTATGTTTAGTTAGATCTTCTACTTCAACTTGTCTAAAAGTTCCTAATCCAACATGTAATGTTACCTCTGCAAAATCAACTCCTTTAAGCTCTAATCTTTTCATTAGTTCGCGGCTAAAGTGTAGTCCTGCAGTTGGAGCAGCCACAGCACCTTCATTTTTAGCGAAAATGGTTTGGTAACGTTCTTTATCTTCGGCAGTAGGCTTTCTTTTGATATATTTAGGAAGAGGAGTTTCTCCTAAAATCTCAATATTCTGACGGAATTCTTCATCAGTACCATCAAATAAGAATCTAATTGTTCGCCCTCTTGATGTTGTATTATCTACAACTTCGGCAACTAAAAGATCATCATCACCAAAATAAAGTTTATTACCTACTCTTATTTTTCTTGCTGGATCTACTAAAACATCCCACAATCTTAATTCTTTATTTAATTCTCTTAAAAGAAAGACTTCTATTGTCGCACCAGTTTTTTCCTTATTTCCGTATAAGCGGGCAGGAAAAACCTTGGTATTATTCAAAATCATCACATCTTTTTCTTCAAAATATCCAAGAACATCTTTAAATAACTTGTGTTCTATATTTCCTGTTTTCTTATCTAAAACCATTAATCTAGACTCGTCGCGTACTTCGGAAGGATTATGAGCAATAAGAGATTCTGGTAAATGGAATTTGAATTGTGATAATTTCATATGTTTTGAACAAATATTTGGAGCGCAAATTTACAAAAAGATTGTCATTATTGCAATCAACATAAAAGCAGGCATTTTGTTTAGTATTTTTAATACTCACTGTAACTTTTACACTTCACGTTTGTCTTAATTATATATGCTATTTCTAAAGCTACTTCGGGAAAGTTTTTTATTTGCAGTAGATGCACTAAGGCAAAATAAGACACGTACTTTTCTTTCTTTATTGGGAATCACCATTGGGATATTTACCATTATTAGTGTTTTTGCTGCTGTAGATACTTTTAGAGGGAAGTTGCAGGAAAGTGTAGATAAACTGGGGAGTAAAACCATTTTCGTGGAGAAATGGCCATGGGGCGGATTTAATGATTATCCATGGTGGAAATATATGCAAAGGCCAACAGTAAATTTAAGGGACTACGAATCCTTAAAAGAAAGAATCACTTCTGCTGAGGGTGTTTGCTATCAAATAGGCCTACCTAACAGAACATTAAAATATAAAAGTAATTCCATTGAAGGTGCACAAATTATGGCAGCTTCTCATGATTATAATAAAACATGGAGTTTTGATTTGTCTGAAGGAAGATATTTTACCGAAAATGAATCTAAAAGTGGAAGCCCGGTTTGTTTAATTGGAGCTGACCTGGCTGAGGGCTTATTTCCAAACCAAACCGCCGAAGGGAAACAAATTAAAGTTTTAGGCAGGAATATATTGGTTATTGGCGTTTTTAAAAAGGAGGGAGAAGACATGATGGGGGTCTCCTCTGATAAGACCCTGTTAATTCCACTAAATTTCGCAAAAAACATTGTCGATATTCAAAGTGAAAATTACGGCCCGCAGATTACTGTCAGAGGGAAAGAATCTGTATCTTTAGAGGAGGTAGAAAGTGAAGTGTCTGGTTTAATGCGGGCAATAAGAAGATTAAAACCTGTTGAAGATGATAACTTTGCTCTAAATCAAACCACTATCATTACCCAGCACTTAGACCAAATGTTTGCGATTGTAAATTTGGCAGGATGGATTATAGGTGGTTTCTCTATTCTTGTTGGAGGCTTTGGAATTGCAAACATCATGTTTGTTTCTGTAAAAGAACGAACCAATATAATTGGAATCCAAAAATCTTTGGGAGCTAAAAATTATTTCATTCTGCTTCAATTCCTATTCGAGGCCATAGCTTTATCTTTAATTGGGGGATTATTTGGCTTAGCAGTAGTTTATATTCTTACTTTAATAAGTACTTATGTCTTTGATTTCGAAATAATATTAGACACCGCTAATATCATAAGAGGGATTTCTATTTCTGCTGTGATAGGGATAATATCCGGTTTCTGGCCTGCATTTTCTGCGTCCAGATTAGACCCTGTAGAAGCAATCCGATCTAAATAGGGATTTGAATCTAACACATCAAGCCTTAACCAAAATTTCCCTGTTAAAGACAGCTAACGCAAATATTACAGTACAACAAGAGTATTTAAAGAAAGAATAACGTTCTTTATCACTTAACTATTCACAATGAAAACTCTGTTATCTCTATTTTTTGCTGCTATTCTTTTATCTTCTTGTGGTTCCGGTACTGATAAAAGCGATAAGACTATCAATTCAGAAGGAGTAAATAGCTCATCGAATCAGCCACTTAACAATCCTGCACATGGTATGCCTGGTCATGATTGTGCTATACCAGAAGGGGCTCCATTACCTCAAAAAGGAAATGCCCAGCAACAATCACCCACATCTTTTCCTCCACCTGTACCATCAGAACACCAGAGCTTACCTGCAGAAACTAATAAAGCCGTAAAGCTTAATCCTGCACATGGTATGCCCGGGCACCGTTGCGAAATTGCAGTTGGAGCACCTCTTTAGCTAGCTGCCTTGCGCCTGTTGTTGATGCAAAAGCCATAAAACGTTTACGAAGTTTTATTTTTAAAAGTCTGGTTTGTGAGAATATTTTTTCATAAACTGGATTATTAAACGCATTTAAATATAATTTTATAATCTTTGTGACTGGCAAGTAATTAAATATCCCGCGTACGCTCCCAGTATATGAGTTTTTTTATTCATTATTTAAATAACCTCGTAAAAAAAATAGCTAATAAAGAAGCCGATAATATAAATAAGGCGAGGGTAGAAATGCTGATTTACATCATTGCGGCCTATTTGATATTTAGCGGAATATTATTAATTGCATATCAGTTCGATAACCAACCTCTGCAACAATTAAGGGTAGCCTTTGTATTTGTTACAGCAATTCTTTTCATTCTCATTCTTAATAGAAATATTAGCTCATGGCGCTTTATTTCCCATTTTGTCATTTGTTTGATAACATTCGGAATATGGTCTAATCTACTCTTTTATGTAAGAGGAGTAAATATTGCGACCCTTCAATATGTTTGGTTTGCTTGCGCACTTGGTTTTTACATGCATGGTACAAAATGGGGATGGTTCTATGCCTGTATCAATGTGATTCCGATTCTTGCTTTCACTATTACCGAGGCTAATTATTTTTCGATAGGAGGTGGTGCACAAAAGATTAGTTTAGGTTCTTACTTTTTTGTGATCTGCTATAATTTTGCTTTAATTATATTTCTGCATTATTACTTTTTTAAGGCCTTTAATTCTAATTTTATTATGCTTACCCAAGCCAAAGACGAATTAAACGTACTAAATAAGAAGCTGAATGATACATTATATGATCTGGAGCAAATCTCTAACTCGAGGATGGATTTTTTATCCACTATGTCTCATGAGTTGAGAACACCTATGAATGGTGTAATTGGTATTTCTAACGCCTTATTATATAAAAATCCAAGAGAGGACCAAAAAGAAGATCTTGCTCTTCTGAAATTTTCTACTGAAAACTTATTGTCTTTAATTAATGATATTCTTGATTTTAATAAATTAGAAGCCAACAAAGTCACGTTAGAAAGTGTAGATTTTGATCTTGCCCTACTGGTAGAAAATAATTTCGCAACATTCGCTTTAAAAGCGAAAGAGAAGAAATTAGATTTCAATTTTTCTATAGATAAACAACTGCAAGGAAAAGTTGTGAGTAGCGATCCAACACGTTTAACACAAGTATTATTAAACTTAATAAATAATGCTATAAAATTTACTGATAAAGGTTATGTAAATATTATAACCAGGGTGCTATTTATAGATAGTAATATTGTAAAAGTGCGCTTTACAATAGAAGACACCGGCATAGGTATTGAAGCTCATAAGCAGAGCGAGATATTCGAAGTCTTTGCCCAGGCATCATCACATACCAACAGGCAGTACGGCGGGACCGGACTAGGCTTACCAATAGTGAAGAGAATTTTAGAAATGTTTAACTCGAATATTTTCATTGAAAGCAAAATTACTAAGGGTACAAAAATGTTTTTTGATATTGATTTCCCTTACAAAGAAGATTCTTTGGCAGATTTAAAGGAAACTGAACCTATGTTGGATTTAAGTCATTTAAAGATATTGATAGCCGAAGACAACCTGATTAATATATTGGTGATTCAGCGAACCTTAGAAAGGTGGGGTATTGTACCCGTAATTGCAGAAAATGGTGCTTTAGCATTAGAGAAAATTACAGAAGAAGATTTTGATGTTTTATTGCTGGATATTTATATGCCTGAAATGGATGGATACGAAACTTCAAAGGCAATCAGAAACCTGGCCGACCCGGTTAAAGCCAACACCCACATTATAGCTTTTACTGCTACCATCAACAATAACATTGCTACAAAAGTTTCAGAATGCGGTATGAATGATTACCTGCCTAAACCATTTAGCCCGCAGCAATTATTTATGAAATTACAACAAATAGTAATGAGTAAATCTACTACTTAATGCTTATAATAAAATGTAATCCAACATCATACAGCTCTTGTATAAATCTATGGGATTTATCACTATATAAATATAAGCTACATGATTAATTGCAAAAAAAAAGTGATATAGATCACGTTTTCTATCCCAAGCCAATCATTTTAGAAGTCTTGAAATTTATAGATTTTTATAAAATATTATGGCGACACTAGTTAAACCGGTTTGTTATCATTGCGGAGAAGACACCTTTACAGGTTCTTATCAGCACCAGGATAAAGTTTTTTGCTGTTCGGGCTGCTTAAATGTTTATCAAATTCTATCGGCAAGTAACCTGGGCAGTTACTATAAGCTAAACAATCATCCCGGTAAAACCCAGGTGTCTGCTACACAATTCTCTTACCTTGAAGAGCCAGAGATCAAGGCTAGACTGATAGACTACACTGACAGCTCTAAAACCATCATCACCTTCTATATCCCTGCTATTCATTGCAGTTCATGTATTTGGTTACTAGAGCATTTGCATACCTTACATAAAGGCATACTCGAGAACAGGGTAGACTTCCTGAAGAAGCAGGTTTATATACAATTCGATCATCAACAACTTAGCTTAAAAGAGTTAGCAGAGCTTTTGCAATCTATAGGTTACGAGCCTCTAATATCTTTACAGGATGTTGTTAAAGAACAAAAGAAGGTTAAAGACAGGCTACCTTCTAAAATTGCAGTGGCAGGTTTCTGCTTCGGTAATAGTATGTTATTGAGCTTCCCTTCTTATTTTGGTTTATCAGAAGGTATTGATGCTGATTTTAGTTATTTCTTTGGTTTGCTTAACCTGCTATTTTGTTTCCCGGTAGTATTTTATTCAGGTCGGGATTTCTTTAACAGGGCTTATAAAGACCTGAGGAACGGGATACTTAGTCTCGATTTCCCTTTAGCACTGGGTATAGCCGTGTTGTTCTTAAGAACTTTTGTAGAATGTGCTTTTGCCATAGGAGATGGTTTTGCAGATAGTTTAACAGGGTTGGTTTTCTTCTTATTGACAGGACGATATGTTCAGCAAAAAACCTATTACCATTTATCTTTCGAAAGAGATTACCGTTCCTTCTTCCCCGTATCTGTTAAAGTTGTTGATGCAAACGGTAAAGAAACAGATGTACCTTTAGAAAAACTTGAGGAAGGGCACCGTATAAGAATTAAAAACCAGGAGATTATACCTGCAGATGCTATTCTTTTACAGGGAGAAGCAATGGTAGATTTTAGCTTTGTTACCGGGGAATCTATCCCTGTTCATAAAACGCTGGGAGAAATTATTTATGCAGGCGGACGCCAGTTGGGAGGTTTCTTAGAGCTGGAGGTAGTAAAGCCTGTATCACAAAGTTACCTTACACAGCTATGGAATAACGAAGCTTTTAAGAAGCATTCTTCTACGCGAATCAAAACTTTTGTAAGTAAGGTTAGCCATTACTTTAGTATTATTCTGTTAACAATAGCTTTTGGAGCTTTACTATATTGGATTCCGCAAGACTGGCAACGTGGGGTTGCTGCTTTTACTGCTGTATTAATTATTGCCTGCCCATGTGCGCTGGCTTTAAGTACGCCTTTTACCATGTCGGCGGCATTGAGTATTTTTGACAAGAACAAGTTTTACCTTAAAAACACCGAAGTGGTAGAGCAGCTGGCTGCCATAGATACCATTGTATTTGATAAAACCGGAACGATTACCTTAACAGAGAATGATGGAGTATCCTTTAAAGGAAATTTAAATCATGAGCTCAAAAGTGTTATTTATAGTTTGTGTAAGAATTCATCGCATCCACTCAGCCGTAAAATATCTGATTACCTGCAAGACAGCCAGGAAATTCCCCTCGAAAACTATATAGAAGAAGCAGGAAAGGGCCTGCAGGCAACTTATAAACAACAAAAAATAAAACTGGGAAGCAGGCTGTATATTGCTGGCCAAAAACAAAACGATACCACACATTCTGAAGTACATGTAAGCGTAGAAAATGATTACGCCGGATATTTTACCATCAAACAAAAACTAAGAGCCGGTTTAAAAGAACTGCTTAGCGATTTAAACAGAACATACGATGCACACCTGCTTTCGGGTGATGCCAGCCACGATGCGGCTAAGCTTAGTCCGTATTTTAAAAACAGCAATGTACTGCACTTTAAACAATCTCCGCAAGACAAGCTTAATTTCATCAATAACTTGCTGCAGATGGGGAATAAGGTAATGATGATTGGGGATGGTTTAAATGACTCGGGTGCACTAAAACAAAGCAATGCTGGGGTAGCCATTACAGATCATATCAATAACTTTACCCCAGGGAGCGATGCCATTCTTGATGCAGCATCTTTACATCTGCTGCCGCGTTTTATGCAGTTTTCAAAATCGGCGGTGAAAGTGATTCATTTCTCTTTTATCATATCGTCTACTTATAATGTTTTTGGTTTAGCTTATGCCGTAACCGGGAATTTATCTCCCTTATTTGCAGCTATTTTAATGCCTTTAAGTACAGTAACCATTATATCTTTTACCAGCCTGGCCACACATTACGCCGCTAAAAAACTAAACCTGTTATGAGTAGTATTTATTTCCTTATTGCCTGTAGCATATTTGTAGCGCTACTATTCCTTATAGCCTTTTTATGGGCGCAAAAAAGCGGACAAAACGATGATTTATATACTCCATCTATAAGGATGCTGATAGATGATGAAGTAATTGACGACGAAAAAGAAGGGCAGGAGCCTAAACAGAGCAGTTAATCCTTTGTTTTGCCAAATTCAATTTTAGAGATACAGGAAGTTAGCGCTTTATTACTTATCGCCGTAGAAATCCCGGCATAACTACCACCTATAATTATTACATCATATTATTGTTTATCATACCAGGCGTTCTAATTTCCCTTTTCTCTTCACCAGGTTTTTATAATCCCATTGGATCTCTTTTGATTTCTTTAACCAACGGTCTAACTGGTTGATGTCTATTTCGGCAAGCGAATTATAGAAAACAGAAGCGTCTTTAAACTTACTCCCTTTTACAGGTAACCCTTCTTCTTCAAAACCGGCACCGCTCCAAAACATTAAGCGAATGCCTGCTTTCTGTTTGCTGTAACCCACAATAGGGTTGCCATTTAAAAACCAAACAGGGTGTGCATGCCATATTTTATTTTCGGCCTCGGGCAGCCTGAGGGTGATTTCATGCGATAAGGTATCACAGATTTTTCGATCTTCTTCTGATTGCGAACTATTGTATAACGCTATGTCTTTATTGATCATCGATTAAAAAACAGGTTGATGCAATATACGAAGAATGAATTACCTTACGGAATTAAACCTTTTTCTTCCAGTGCTTTTTGCTCATCTCCGGTGATATAAGAAAATATCTTATGCTCCTCGTCTATAGACCAGGTAAAGTAAATCACATCAAATTTTATACTTCCCTTAGAACCGTCTTTTCTTACAAAGTTGGTTTTCCAATGAATCTTCGTCATGTTATGATAAGCATCTAAAGCAGTTATCTCTTTAGAGACAATATCCATAGAGGTTATGCCTATGCTTCGGTAAAATACATATCCTTCTGCTATGTTCTTCCTAAAATCTTTGTCGTTTTTACCGCAGATAACGCCCAGAGGGCTCGATTCTATAAAGCAATTAGCAAAAGAATTTACTGTTGCATCAATGTCTGATGGCTCGTCGTTTAATGCCTGATTCACCCGCTGCGCATATTCATCGAAAAAGGTTTCCAGTTGTTGGATGCTTTTGTTCATGACTCTGTAATTTTGGTTTCCATAATTTAATATTAAATACCGTACCATTATCAGCAAAATTTTTGCATTGGGTGCATATAATTGTCTTATGTAGAGTAAGATGGATTGTTTTACTCTGGCATAAACTTCTCTATAAGTGCAGCTACAGCTGTAAAATTTGTTTCCAGCAGCATATGTCCACCCTCCAGGATATGGATTTCTGCTTCGGGTAAATCTCTCTTATAACAATGTGCCTCGGCAACATTAAAGAAAACATCGTACTTACCCCACATTACCAGTGCCCTGGGCTGATGTTTACGAAAGTATTCCTGAAAAGAAGGAAACAGTGCTAAATTAGTTTTATAGGTAGTGTTAAGCTTAAACTGCATGGCTATGTTCCGCGGCCTGCGCATCCGTTCCCAATCCAGTATCCACGCTTCCGGACTTACACAGGGCAATAACTTTTTAGGTAAGCCGGCAAAATACTGTTGCATAGTGCCTTCTTTGCTTAAAAATGCCGCTACTTTTTTCTTTGGTAGGATTTTCCCAATAGTCTTTTGTTTCGCCCCATTGCGGCCCTAAACCTTCGGGACAGGCATTGCCGTTCTGTACAACTATTTTTTCTATCCGCTGTGGGTGCTGCAAACAAATACGTAAGCCTATGGGGCAGCCATAATCATGAAGATAGATAGTAAAAGCGTTTAAGTTTATAGCCTCTGTAAACTTGCTTATGCAGGATGAAATATTCTCAAAAGAATAGTCGAAATCCTTCATCAGGGGGAAATCGCTAAAGCCGAAGCCGGGATAATCCGGAGCAATAAGATAATACTTATCAGAGAACAATGTCATCAGGTTTTTAAACATCGCCGAAGATGCCGGGAAACCATGTAAAAGCAGCAAAGTGGGATTTTTCTTGTGACCTGCCTCGCGGTAAAAGATGTTTATTCCGTTTACACGAACTGTATGATGATAAATCTGCTGATCCATTATGATAATGCCCAGTTATCCCTGTTAAAGATCTTTTCTTTTATAAAGATTGCACTCGATGTATTTACCAGCAAAATACATTCCGCTTCGTTTTTATGATGATGATTTTTTACTACTTAGCTTTCGCGGCGAAGTAATTAACGCTGTAGTAAAACCCAATACTCACTAAAACGAGAACGATACCTGTACCAATCCAAAGGTTATTAAAACCAAAAAGATCGGCAAGCTTAGATCCCAGCAGCGGAGAAATAATAAAGGCGATAGAAGTAGACATCCCGTTTACACCCATATAAGCCCCTTCGCTGCCTTTTGTTGCCCGCATGGCTGCAACTGTAGACATAAAAGGCAATATCAATATTTCGCCCATGCTGAGGAGTGTGATAGAAACCACCAGGATAACCATGGTATAGCTAAAGCCCAACATCCCGTAAGACAGGGCACACATCAGGGTGCCGTAAAACATGGTTTGTGCAATACTTAGCCTTCTCTCGGCAAAGTTAACCATCAGCATCTCCAGGGCTACCACTACAATACCGCTGTAGCCCAATAGTAAACCAATGCTTTGTTGGTTTAAACCCACATCGTTTTTGTAAAACATGGGCAGGGTATTTAAAAGCTGGAAGAAACAAGTTGCAAATAAAGTACAGAGTATGCTAAAAATAATAAACTTCCCGTCTTTATAAGGCGAGCGGGCTTTAATAGCTATCTTTTCTGGCTCCAGATCCATAGTTTTAAGATGTGCCTGCCTGCGTGTAAACAAAAGGTGCCTGCGCCTAAAGAAATAAACATACACCAGGCCAGCAATGATTGCACCTGCACCATTGGCATAGAAAAGAAAGTTATAAGATATGGCTGCCAATATACCTCCCAGTGCCGGGCCAATGGTAAACCCCAAATTCATGGCCATACGGTTAAGAGAGAAAGATTTCGTAATCTTTGCGGGCTTTGTATATTTCATTACTGCCACAGAGTTTGCCGGCCTAAATGTTTCGGTAATTAGACTCTGTACAAAAATCATCAGCGAAAGCATTTCTACACTTTCATACAAAGGCAGCAGACAATAGAAGGGAGCGCTTAAAAAGAGGCTATAGGCTTGTACTTTATACTCCCCAAACTTATCGGTAAGTAAACCACCCAACCACGAACCCACTACGGCACCTACACCAAAGAAGCTCAATACAATGCCAGATTGTGCAATGCTAAACTCCAGTTTATCTACCATATAAACACCCAGGAAAGGCAATACCATTGCACCGGTACGGTTCAGCAGCATTACCAAAGCCAGCATCCACGATTCTTTAGCCAGCCCCCGGTAAGAATCTAAGTATAAACGGGTTAATTTTCTGATCATAAACAGGCAACAGCCATTTATTTAAATAGCGAAGTTAGTACTTAGACGTCTATTTATGCCTAAGTGCTACAAATTTTACATTTAAACAGGAGCGGGAAGGCGAGGAGTTTTGAAAGAACCGCGGGTCTAGGGATTTGTGGCATATCGCACCGGAAGATGTAATAGCCAGTTTGGTGTAAACAATTTTATTATTCGTACTAAAGCATCCTGCCAATTGCCTATCTTTTCGTATTAAAATACCTGGTTTATTGGCGGTTTGCTTTAATCCAATCCTTATCAACTCCTACCTGTTAATTTGTGCTCGGTAATATTAACAAGGGTAGTGCAGTAAAAGGTTATTTTTTTTAAAAATAATTTTATTAATTACTTGGTTTGTTGTTGTTTAGTATTTATCTTTAATTTTAATACGGATTAAGTTTAGCATAGTTAATACCTTTAGTTCTTTTGTTAGGGCTAAAGGTTTTTTTTTCGCTTTTATGATGGTGATCGAAACTATTCCATCCCTACCAGGTTTCAAAAAAGGAACATAAATACTTATCTTTGCCCATTTTCGCACTGGTTGTTTAGGCTAATGCGATCACTGTATGAAAACTATCAAAGGCAAAATCGTTTATATATTTATTGCAATAGCCATTTTCTTTGTGTTGCTGGGGAGCATTACTATTAGCTTAATAGATCATAAATTACAGGATTTTAATACAACTACCCTTAAAAAACTGGCGAACGAAAAATCTTTATTGGTTAAACAAGAGCTTGGGTCCGTAAGTCGTTCTCTTACCATTCTAACCAAATTTACCAGGCAGCAACAGTTTGCCCTTGTAAATAATTTACTAAATGAAGAGCAGCTTTATAATTATGTAATAGGTTATTCTTACTCAGGAGAGAAGGGAAATGAAGTAAATTTTATCAGCAGAAATGCGCAGAACAGTGATAGCTTATTTACCGTTGCCAACTTTGCATTGGTAGAAGAGCATACTTATTATAAAATTAATAACGACTACGTTACCGTTTGGGAGATTCCTGTATCTGACTATGGCAGCGAAAAGCTTAAGTTTTTTGTGAGCCTTAAACAATTAAATAGCCGTTTCTGGAACGAGTCTTTAGGCTCTTATGCCTACATAGAGGTTTATGATCCAAAAGGTATTTGCATCATTAGTCCGGATGAGATGAAAATAGGCACACCAGATCTGGGGGTTCTTAAAACATTTAATCAGAAGATTGATACGGTTAAGCAATCTGAATATTTAGAGCTGCCTGTGCTGCAAAAATCTTATGCTTTAAGCGGTATATTCGATAGCTATAAAATGATTGTTTCTGTGCCTTTGATGATTGTAGCAAACGATTCATCAGAAATTAGCCATTTGATCTGGATGTTATGGGGAGTTGGAATTGTAACCCTATCTCTCTTTTTATTCTTCATCATCAAACAAAACAATAAACAATACCAGCTGCAAATGCAAACGCTCGCCTATCAGCATGAAAAAGCCACGTTCGAACTCAGTAACCTCAAACAAAAAATAAACCCGCACTTTTTGTTTAATACCCTGGGCACCCTGCAGCAGTTGATAGTTAAAGACCCTCCTCTGGCAAAAAAGTTTGTCACCAAGCTGGCTAAAGTATACCGTAAACTGCTAAATGTTTCTACCTCTGGCACCTCTACACTTAAAGACGAGCTGGACTTTATGGAAGAATATTTCTTTTTGCTAAAGATAAGGTTTGGAGATACCCTATTGCCTCTAGATTTAGACATTGATGA
The DNA here is from genome assembly GCA_045629485.1 of Pelobium sp. Classification (GTDB taxonomy): domain Bacteria; phylum Bacteroidota; class Bacteroidia; order Sphingobacteriales; family Sphingobacteriaceae; genus Pseudopedobacter. Next base: position 67,836 of record JAZQRF010000199.1, read on the forward strand.
GGCAGTGTTAAACCATAAATTACCCACGCTAAGTTTGCAAATGCTCATCGAAAATGCGGTTAAACATAACGAGCTTACGCTCGAGCATCCTTTAAGCATACACATTAGTGCAAATGCCGGCGGGGTAGTGGTAAAGAATGCAAAATGTTTAAGAAACGGATCGGTAGACTCCGAAGGGTATGGCAGCAAAGTGCTGTTAAAAACCTACCAGTATTATAAAGTTACGGGCTATAAGGTGGTAGCAGATAAAGATACTTTTACTGTTTATTTACCTTTTATACCGTAAAGCTGTTTTTTTTAGCTCCCTTTATTAGTGGTTTCACTCCTTTATATCACGTATCCACGGAATTTTATTTGTTATCGGGCCTGTAGTTCCTGAAATTCATTGCCTGTTTTAGTGCAATTATCCCAACCAATCAAAAACTACAACGATTGCATGGATACTGCACATTATTTACAAGCTCTTTATTTAATTAATTGATGAATTTATTTGGTTTCAGAATAGCTCCTCTTTACATATACAGCTTATCATTCTTACTGCTCTTATCTTCCTGTAAAACGTTCGACTCCTGGGGCAGGAAAAAATCTAAAAACAAAGACACAGCTATTGCCACTACTGCAAAAAAAGACAGCTCTGCAAAATACAGCGATATCTATAAGAAATCTATAGTAGACTCCGGGCTGTTTAATGTTATCAAAAAAGAAAAAGACTATTACTTTGATATTCCGGTTTCTAAACTGGGGAAAGACTTTTTGCTGGTAAATAAGATATCATCTGTACCACTGGCAATAAACGAAGCAGGCATTAATAAGGGAATCAACTTTGATAACAAAGTGATTCGTTTCTCTATTAATAAAGACCGCTCTGAGGTATGGGTAAGCGAAATTAAACCCCAGATAGAAGTACCTGCAACGGCAGCAATTGCGCTTTCTGTATCTGCTAACTTTACAGATTCTTTTATAGAGTCTTTTAAAATCGAGTCTTACAGCAAAGATTCTTCTTCTGTACTGGTAAAGGTAAACAAGGTGTTTGATGGCAGCGAAAAAAGCTTTAACGATGTATTTACGCAACTGGGTTTAGGTACATCTGCAAGAACAACCCTATCTGTAATAGAAACTGCAAAAAGCTTTAATGGCAATATTGTAATCAGGTCGGTACTCTCTACCCGTGTGGTAGAAGGCAGAGATGCGCTTCCGGTGAGTTTACGTGTTACCAGTAACATATACGAACTGGCAGAGAAGCCTATGGTACCAAGATTTTCTGATCCGCGGGTTGGATATTTCACGGTTCCAAGATGGTACTTCTCTGATGAGCAGCAGGAGCTCGAGAAAAGAGAACTGGTAACCCGCTGGCGTTTAGAACCTAAAGAAGAAGACATCAGGCGCTACCTTAAAGGCGAGCTGGTTGAGCCTAAGAAACCTATTGTTTTTTATATAGACCCTGCAACACCAAAACAATGGAGAAAAGACATTATCGCAGGTGTACACGACTGGCAGGCAGCTTTTGAAGCAGCAGGCTTTAAAAACGCAATTATTGCAAAAGAAGTAACAGATAGCTTAAATTTTGATGTGGATGATGTAAACATCTCTGCCATTACCTATGCGGCTTCTCCGCAGGCCAATGCAATGGGCCCATCGGTAGTAGATCCGCGTTCGGGCGAGATCATAGAAGCAGATGTGATTTGGTGGCACAATGTAATGACGGCTTTAAATTCATGGATGCGTATCCAAACCGGCACAGTAGACAGTACAGTAAGAGGCAACGTATTTAGTGATGAGAAAATGGCACATGCTATACGCTTTGTGTCTTCGCATGAGATTGGCCACACGCTCGGTTTAAAGCACAACATGGGTTCTTCCCATAGCTTCCCGGTAGATTCTTTGCGTTCTCCTGCATTTACCAAACGTATGGGCGGTACTGCAACCTCTATTATGGATTATGCCCGTTTCAATTACGTGGCACAGCCGGGTGATGGGGTAGAGTACATTACACCAAGCATAGGTTTGTATGATAAATATGCCATTGCATGGGCTTACAGGTGGTATGCAGCTGAAAACCCCTGGGAAGAGCTGCCTAAGCTGCGTCGCGAGATTGCCAAACACCAGGACGATCCGCATTTCCGCTATGGCGAGCAGCAGGATTATAAAAATGTAGTCGACCCTCGTTCGCAATCAGAAGATCTGGGAGACAATGCCATGCTTGCCGGCAAGTACGGGATGAACAATCTTAAATTGATTATGCCGGAGATTATTAACTGGACAACCGCAAAAGGCGAAAGCTATGAAAAAGCAGGTAAGCTTTATATGGGTGTTTGGGGGCAATGGTTTACCTATGCAGACCATGTGCTAAACAACATTGGAGGTATTTATTTAGAAAACCCGGTACTTGGCGATAATAAAAATGCTTACGCACCTGTACCGCGTAATATCCAGGTACAAGCGCTGGACTATCTAAAGAAAAATGTATTACAAATCCCTGACTGGCTATTTGATAAGGAATTGGTATTAAAAACGTTTGCTTTAAGAGCGAGCCCTATTGGGGATTTTGAATATGCGCCTTATGATTTAAAACGCGAATTCCAATACAGTTTACTGTATAAAATGGTGCAGGATGAACGACTGCTGCGGATGACGGAAATGGAATTACTGTTTGGCAAAGAACAGGCCTGGAGCCTGGATAGCTACCTTACTGAATTACGTAAAGAGATTTTTAAAAGTACGCTCGCCGGTGCTGCTTTAACTATTGATGCCCGTATGTTGCAGCAAAATTATATAGATGTGCTATTGGTTACCACCAATAAATCTATGGAAAAACTAAACAACAGAAAACTAAACAGGGTAACAGAACTGATGGCACAGGCTAAACCAGATTTGTGTTCTATCCAATCTCACCAACATACCCTTGCCGGAACCGACGTAGAGCTTGGTGCACAGGATAAGGAGTTAAGAAATATACATGTTACAGGAATGTTCAGAACAAGTGAAATGCTTACCGCGAAACGAGCAGAATTGATGAACATACTAGCCCTGTTAAAAAGTAGCAGGGCAGGTGATAGCATGACGAAAGCGCATTACCAGGATTTAATTTTAAGAATAGAAAACACAATTAACAAATAAAAACAACAAACAATAAAAACAACTTCATGAAAAAAGTTTTATTTCTAATCTGTCTGTTGGCTTCCGGTAGTCTTGCCACTCTTGCACAAGAGCAAATCAAAGTGCAAGGGCGTGTGTTAGATTCCCGAACCAAAGAACCAGTGATAGGTGCGTCGGTATACGTAGAAAATACCGCAGTGGGCGAAGTTACGAATGTAACCGGGCAGATTAATCAATCAGCACTGGGTACGGTAACCGATGTAGACGGAAACTACAGTTTCTTTATACCGGCCAACATCCCTTATTATTCTATTGCCTATATTGGTTACGATAAGGCAAGAGTACAAACTTCTCCGAATTTTAAAACAGTAATCCTGGAAATGAACCAGCAACTGTTAGGAGAGATAATTGTAACTGGTTATACAGATATCAAGAAGAGAAACAATACCACGGCTTATGATAAGGTCGCAGTAGAAGATATCCGTCAGGTAGGAGTATCTGGAGTAGACCAGTTACTGGAAGGTCAGGTAGCAGGTGTGCAATTATCCATCTTAAATGGCGGGCCAAACTCTGCACCTAAAATACGTATTCGTGGTACAGTATCTATTAACGGAACGCAAGATCCTCTATGGGTGTTAGACGGTTTACCTTTAGAAGGTACTGCTTTACCAAATACCTTTGATAAGGATGACCTGAACAGCTTACGTAACTTGCCAATTGCAGGCATTAACCCTGACGATATTGAAAGCATTACCGTATTAAAAGATGCTGCTGCAACTTCTATTTACGGTGCAAGGGCAGCAAATGGGGTAATTGTAATTACCACTAAGAAGGGTAAATCAGGTCCGGCTAAAGTAAGCTTCTCAGCCAATACGTTCGTGAGCCAAAGACCAGACTTTAGCAAGCTAAACCTGATGAACGCTTCTGAAAAAGTAGATTTCGAATTGGGATTAGCAGGCCGTTCAGACCTAACTTATAAAACTGGTAATGGTGCCATTGCAAGGTTATTCAACCAAAGTGGTGAGTTGGGTGCGTTCCAGAATGGTGGTTTTTCGGCATTATCTCCAGCCACGCAGGCATCTATAAATGGTTTGCGCCAGAACCAAATCAACTGGGGCGATGAGCTTTTTAGAAATGCATTAAACCAGCAATATACGGCTTCCATTTCTGGTGGAACCGATAAGCATAACTATTACATATCTGGTGGAGTATATGACGAAAAAGCGACCACCAAAGGAGTAGATATGCGTCGTTATTCATTAACCTTTAACAACAACTTTAAAATATCTGATAAGTTTAAGGGAGGTTTAAGCGTGTTGGGGTCTTCTACTAAACGTAATAACTTTATCCAGGATGCGGATGGATTTACCAATCCTAACTATTACCTGCGTAGTGTAAACCCATACCTATCAGTAAGAAATGCTGATGGCAGTTTTAATTATGATCCGGATATCCAGGGTTTCGAAAACGATACTTATGTACCTTTTAATGCCATTGAAGAGCGTGAAAACACCGATTACAGCTTATCAAACAATAGCTTAAAAGCCATTGCTAACCTGTCGTACCAGATTATCCCAAGCCTGGCCATCCGTACAGAATTGGGCTTACAGTTTGACGAAACAGGAGTAGAGCGTTTTGCTGATCAGAACTCTTACTATACTCGTAAGTTTAGGTTGGGCACTCGCTATTTCTCAGGCGGACAGCAAAATTATTTCTTACCAGAAGGTGGTATCATAGAGAACCAGCAAAACAGTGTTTTCCAATATAACTGGAAATCATTCTTAGAGTTTAATAAGACATTTAACGATGTTCATGAGTTCAATTTAATGGGCGGTACCGAACTTCGCAGAAGTGATAACAACATCATCAATACAAAAGGTTTTGGTTTTAATCCTAATACATTAACTACACAGGGCATTGTGTTCCCTAACAGCACTGATGTAGACAATATCAAATACAAACAATACCAGAAAACCATTGGTGAAACAGCTTACGCTTCTTTTTATGCCAATGCAGGGTACACCTACGATCGTAGATATAACGTATACGGTAGCATCCGTTATGATGGTTCCAATATGTTTGGTGTAGATCCTAAATACCGTTTCTTACCTATCTGGTCTATCTCCGGAGCATGGAACGTAACGGAAGAAGATTTTATGGACAGCCAGTCTTTATTTAATGATATTAAAGTAAGGGCTTCTTACGGAACACAAGGAAATATAGATAGGAATACCTATCCTTTTGTAATTGGGGAATATAAAACCGCTACAATGTTACCTGGTGGTCCTAATGAAACTACTATTGTGGTTTCTTCTCCGCCTAATGATAAATTAAGATGGGAAAAAACTGAGGCTATTAATGCCGGTATAGATGTTTCTGCTTTCAGTAATAAAGTACAGCTTACCTTCGATTACTACAGCAGAAAAAGTACTGATCTAATTGGTTTAAGTGCATTACCATCAGAGAATGGTTTCGATTATGTACAGCGTAACTGGGCTTCCGTTAAGAACGAAGGAGTAGAACTTTCTATTTCTACAAGAAACATCAGCCGTAGCAATTTCTCCTGGTCAACAGACTTTAACATCGCACACAATAAAAATAAATTATTAAAGGTAGAGACCAATCCAAATGCTTATGCTCCTGAAAATAGGGAGGGCTACCCAATTAATTCTTTATTTGTGCTTGAAACTGCCGGATTAGATGCAGATGGTGTTCCTCAGTTCTATGGAGATAACGGAGAGATCGTACCTTTCGAAGATTTTTACCAGTTGTATGATCCATGGGCAGATTTCTTTCCGGGTTATATGTTAAACACGAATTTGGACTATGCTTCTTATAGAGACAAGTTCAAGTATAAAGGAAGCTTAGATCCGCAGTTTATAGGTGGCATCACCAACAGGTTTAAATATCGTAACATTGATTTAACAGTTTCTGCGCTATTTAACATCAACCAATGGATGAGGAAAACACCTTCTTATAATCCTGCAAACCTTGATAGGGGCTTCAATTACAGCCGTGATGTACTTAGTGCCGGACAGGATGGTCTTCCTGCTATTGGAAGTAATGATGTTTACTCTAACCCTCGCTGGATGGCCTACAGCTGGATGATGGATTTGGATCCAGCTGGCTCTTACAGGTATTTGGATGTTTGGACAAAGAAAATGACTTATATGCGTATCAATAGCATTCGTTTAGGTTATACTTTCCCGCAGTCAACACTTAAAAAGATGGGGATGTCTAACTTACGTGTAAATGTAGAAGGTCGTAATTTATTCGTATTCAGCAACGGATACGAAGGTTTCTACGATCCGGAAACATATGGTAACTTCTATGCACAGCCATTGGCAAAATCTTTTGCTTTAGGTTTATCAGCATCTTTTTAATCGTTTATACAAAACACCCAAACAATGAAAAAGAAATTAATATATATAGGTTTGATAGCAGGAGTTACCTTGTTTAGCTCATGCGACAAGTACTTAGACATCAAACCAGTTGGAACAGTAATCCCAACAACCACCGAAGATTTTAGAGCCTTAATGTTAAGCGCCTATAGTTCTTTTCCGGCACATAAATCATACCTTAACTTACGTACAGATGAGCTGTTGATGGATGAGTACTCAGAAGATTTACCAGCCATAAAAGATATCTATTTATGGAATGATTTAAACCCTGATGCGGCAACCACGCCCTATGCTTACCTTGATTTTTACAAAAGCATTTTCTATACTAACCATATTCTGTCCGAAATTGATGGTAAAGCAGGAAATTCAGCGGCCGTGAGTCAGCTTAAAGCCGAAGCTTTAATGATGAGGGCTTATTCGCATTTCGAACTGTTAAATATGTATGCGGTAAATTACAACCCTTCAACAGCGGCAAGCGATAGGGGTGTGCCTATAGTTTTAGGCATCGACCTTGAAAAAGATCATACGGTGGCAACTGTTGCAGAAGTATACGCTCAGATCTTTAAAGATTTGGAAGCAAGCAATAACCTGTTTACCGAAACAGCAGTGCCTGCAAACCCTTTAAGATATAGGTTCAGCAAAAGAGCTTACTATGCTTTGCAGTCTAGAATTCATTTATACCGCCAGGAATGGAACGAAGCTAAAGCATATGCTGATGCAGCCTTAGCTTTAAACAATGATTTAGAAGATTTAAACAGTGCAGCAAGTAAATTGCCGAATGATTTCACTTCTGTAGAAATGATTCAGGCACTCGATGAAGTGGGACGAAGTGTAGTAAGTACCTCTACCTATATCAATCCAGATTTTATCGCTTTATATAATAATGGTGGCGATCTAAGAAGAAGCCGTTACTTTGTACAAAGTGGTTCGAGATGGAGATCTAACAAAGGAGGAAACAAGCAATTTAATACCAGTTTCCGTAATGGGGAATTGTTTTTAAATATAGCAGAAGCCGAAGTACAGGCAAACCACTTGCCAGAAGCAAGAATTGCTTTGTTAGCACTAGCGAAAAACCGTTTAACACCAACTTATTACCAGCAATACGAAGCTACGGTAAACGGGTTGGACAAACCGAACTTGCTGACAGAAATTTATAAGGAAAGAGCTCGTGAGTTAAGTTTAGAAGGCTTAAGATGGTTCGATTTGAAGCGTTCCACTAAACCAGCCATTACCCATCAATTTGGAGGTAATACTTTTGTATTACAAGAAAATGATGGAAGATATGTGATCAGGTTCCCAAGAGAAGCCATTCAAAATAACCCTAACCTATTAAATTAGGTTAGCCTCTATTTGCTTTTGCAAAGAAGCTGCGCTTAAACTTAAGTTCGGTTCTTCGATAATAAAATCATCCCTATTCCGATAAAGAATAGGGATTTTTTATTTACTTTCACCGCAAATGCAAAAGCAGATTTTAATTGTAGAGGACGAGCAATGGGCATCCGAAAGCCTTTCCGATCAGCTTCATGAGCTCCTGGGAGATAGCATCGTCTTAAATTTTGCTACCACAGTTAGAGACGCCATAAGCTATTTGTCTAAAAGAAAACCCGACCTTGTTTTTATGGATGTGCACTTAGGAGACGGAATCAGCTTTGATATTTTCAACCAAATAAAAACGGATGCTCCGGTGATATTCACCACAGCATATGATCAGTATGCTTTGCAGGCCTTTCAGCACCAGGGTTATGCCTATTTACTTAAGCCGTTTGAACTGGAAGATTTAAAGCAAGCCTTAGAAAAAGTACACTTTGTTTTTACTAAAGAGCCAGAGACAAAAACACCTAAATCCCGTTTCCTTGTAAAATATGGTACCAGGATGAAATCTATCCCGGTAGAGGATATTGCCTATTTTATGGCTGATGGCAAAATACTCTTTGGTTATACTTTTAAAGGAGAACAATTTATAGTAGATGAAACTATCAGTTCGCTGATGCCTAAGTTATCATCCGACAATTATTTCCAAATTAGCAGGAAATTCATCATCCATATCAATGCCATTAAAGAAATGATTAAGATTAACAGGAACAGGGTTAAGCTTAAGTTGAACCCTTCTTTAGAAGAGGGAGAGGTTGTCGTTAGCGAAGATCGATCTTCTGCTTTCCAGGACTGGCTGAATTCTTAGCCTAAGAGATTTAAAACACAATTTCCGCCACCTTTGTTATAAACGAACCTCTAATCCCAAATTACATGGAAAAATATAAAATAGCAATCATCATCGGCAGTCTCAGGAAAGAATCTTTTAACCGAAAAACTGCAAATGCATTCATTAACCTGGCGCCAGATACGCTATCTTTTAACATTCTGGAAATTGGAAACCTTCCCCTGTATAACGAAGACCTGGAAAGTAACGAACCACAGGAGTGGCTTACATTTAGAGAAGAATTACAGGCTCATGATGCGGTATTGTTTTTTACACCAGAGTACAACAGATCAGTGCCAGCTGCATTAAAAAATGCATTGGATGTAGGTTCCAGGCCTTATGGAGGAAGTTCGTGGGATAAAAAGCCTGCCGGAATCATTAGTGTATCACAAGGAGCTTATGGTGCATTTGGGGCAAACCATCACCTTCGCCAGTCTTTGGTATTTCTCAATATGCCAGCCATGGCACAACCAGAAGCTTATCTTAGTTCAGCATCCAAATTATTTGATACCGAAGGGAAACTTACCGACGAACGAACGATCGCTCTGTTAATTAAATTTGCTGCAGCTTATGCCGAATGGGTAAAAGCATGTGTAGCCAGGTAAGATTAGTTTTTGCTCAAGTAATTTGCGAAAGCTTCTCTCTAATCACTTTGTAGTGCAGAAGCATACTTTTCACCTTTAAAACACTTTAAGCTATTAAACTATCTTTTTCCCTTATAGCCTCTCAATTAAATTTGCTATAATTCATGTACTATAAGTTGGATTATAAAAAAATATTAACTTTAAAGACTCCTACTGGAGTATATAAAGTAAACCTAATTATATTAAAAAATGACCTACACTTATTTAAAGTTTTTTCCGAAACAGATATTCATAACCTTATTATGCAGCGTATTTCTTTATTCAGGTTCCTTTGCTCAAACTGCAACCGATGAATTAAACATTACCCTGGAAGCCGACCACAGCGACTGGAAATATGCAGTTGGTGAAAAGCCTAAGTTTAAGGTTACCGTATTACAAAATGGCAGTCAGGCTAAAAACATGAAATTATATTATAAGGTAGGCCCGGAGAAAATGCCTGCATTTAAGTCCGACTCCTTAACCATCAGCGACAAGAGCTTTGTGATAGAAGGTTATACCTTAAAAGAACCTGGTTTTTTAAGATGCGAGGTAAGTTCTGTAGTGAATGGAAAAACCATTAAAAAAATAGTAACAGCTGCATTTGATCCCGAAAAAATAAAGCCAACGATTACAATGCCTGCAGACTTTAACCAGTTCTGGTCTAATGCGATTGCTGATGTAAAGAAAATTCCGATGGATGCTAAAATGGAGTTAATGAGTGAATATTCAACAGAAGACGTAGATGTATACCAGGTAAGCTTCCAAAACATTAACAAATCTAGAATTTACGGAACATTAAGCGTTCCTAAGAAAGCTGGTAAGTATCCTGCAGCATTAAAAGTTCCGGGAGCCGGAGTAAGGGGATATAAAGGTGATGTAGCCATGGCTAAAAACGGGGTGATTGTTTTGGAAATAGGTATTCATGGCATACCCATTAACCTAAATGATAAGGTTTATGAAGATTTGCGTACCGGTGCATTACATGCCTATAATTCTGTGAATTTAGATGATAAAGACACTTACTATTATAAAAGAGTATACCTGGGATGTGTAAAAGCGTTAGACTATTTGGTGTCTCATGAGAAATATAATGGACAAAGCTTAGCAGTATACGGTGGTAGCCAGGGTGGTGCATTAGCTATTGTTACTACCGCTTTGGATCCGCGGGTGAAATACTTAGCAGCAAATTACCCTGCATTATGCGATGTTACAGGTTATTTACACAACAGGGCCGGAGGCTGGCCTCATTTATTTGGTAAGTCAAATATTGCTTTTAATAATAAGAAAGACAAGCTGGAAACCTGCAAATACTATGATGTGGTTAATTTTGCGAAGAACCTTAAAGTTCCGGGATTTTACAGCTGGGGATTTAATGATGAAACTTGTCCGCCAACTTCTATGTATGCAGCTTACAATTCGATAAGTGCGCCAAAAGAACTTTCTATCTTTAAAGAAACGGGGCATTTCACAGTACCCGAGCAAAGGGAGCAGGTAAGCAACTGGTTGCTTACAAACTTAAAGAAGTAGGGGTTTTAATTCTAAAACACAAACGAAAATCTGAATAGATTTTTTAAAGAAAAGCCATGCATTTATACTCTTCAATTAACTTTTTTAGATGGTGTTAATACCATAAAGTAATTAAGCAATAAGCAATACTTTACTTTAAATAAGGGAGGCCGTTTCATTTAAAATGAGCAGCCTCTTTTTGTATGTGATAGAATCCTTTAGTAGCCGTATCAAAAACATATAATTATTTGTAATTTAGCAGCATTTATCAGCTACATGGCTAAACTAAGGCTTCTACTTCTTCCTTTTTCATTGCTTTACGGAATCATCATCTGGATAAGGAATAAATGCTACGACTTTGGTCTCCTTAAAAGTACCCAATTTAAAATACCTGTAATTTCTGTAGGGAATTTAGAAGTGGGCGGTTCGGGTAAAACTCCAATGACCGAATACCTGATCAGGCTACTTTCTGGTTATAAATTAGCGACTTTAAGCAGAGGGTATGGGCGAAAAACAAAAGGCTTTAGGTGGGTTAAAGTAGATGATAATCCCAAATTAACAGGTGATGAATCTTTACAGGTAAAAAATAAATTTCCCGAAATATCTGTAGCAGTATGCGAAAACAGGGTAGAAGGGATCAATAAAATCCAATCAGGCCATGAGATTGTAATTATGGATGATGCTTACCAGCATAGAGCCGTTAAACCTGGGTTAAGTATATTATTATTTGATTATCAGACCCTGGATAACTTTCGCTTGATGTTGCCTGCAGGAAATTACCGAGAGCCTTTTGACGGACGCAAGAGAGCCGATATATTAGTGGTGACTAAAACACCGGAGAAGTTAACCTACTTGCAGCAGCAGCACATACATGATAAGCTAAAGCCTTATCCAAAACAAAAACTTTTCTTTTCTTATATCCGCTACGGCAAAAACTTAATAAATATATTTACCGGCGAATTATTAGCAGCTGATGATCTGAAGCCAGAACTTGCCGTACTATTAATTACCGGTATTGCTAAACCTGCTTTGTTGGTGGGCAAAGTGAAAGAGTATACCACTCAGGTGAGTCATTTAGCTTATGCAGATCATCATCAGTTTAGCCAAAAAAATATGCTTAAACTTGTATCGGATTTTAAGCAGATAGCTCAGCAGGAAAAAATTATTATTACAACACAAAAGGATGCTGTACGTTTTAGAGCAGAGGAATACAGAAACACCATAGGCTCTTTGCCAATTTACGAATGGCCTATAGAAACCGCTTTTCACGAAAATAATAAAGCAAACTTTGAAACGGAAATTTTAGAATATGTTAAGAGAGATCAACCAGTCAGTTGAGTATATAAAAAGAAGGATAGGAGAATTTAAACCAGAGGTAGGTATTATATTAGGAACTGGTTTAGGCGGTTTGGTTAGGGATATGGAAATAGAACACCAGTTGATGTATGCTAATATTCCAAATTTCCCGATCTCTACATTAGAATTTCACTCTGGCAAGCTTATATTTGGTACACTTTCGGGTAAAAAAGTAGTGGCAATGCAGGGCAGACTTCATTATTATGAAGGCTACAATATGCAGCAGATTACTTTTCCGGTTAGAATAATGAAGCTATTAGGGATAGAAAATTTATTTGTTTCTAACGCAAGCGGATCCTTGAATCCGGATTTTAAAAAAGGGGAGTTAATGATTATTGAAGATCATATCAATCTACAACCGGAAAACCCTTTAACAGGTACAAACTTCGAGGAGTGGGGGCCACGTTTCCCTGACATGAGCCAGCCTTACCGGGTAAATTTAATAGAGAAGGCTTTAAAAATAGCCGAGGTACAGAACATTAAATGCCATAAAGGAGTTTATGTTTCGGTTAATGGTCCGAATTTGGAGACAAAAGCAGAATATAAATATTTACGGATTATAGGAGGAGATGCAGTAGGCATGAGCACAGTACCCGAAGTTATTGTAGCAAACCATATGAACTTGCCCGTGTTTGCCATTTCTGTTTTAACTGACGAGGGTTTTAATGACATTTTAACACCAGTTTCTGTAGAAGAGATTATTAACACAGCAGCAAAAACCGAACCTAATATGACAGCAATTCTTAAGTCGCTTATTTTGGAGTTATAGTATGACCAGGGAGATTTTATTTACTTTATCTTTTATAATACTAACCATAAATTCTTTTGGTCAGGTTACTATTCCTCAGGATCGGTTTCCCGGACAGAATTCTCCAAACAATGGTTTTCCGGTAGATCAGAACCCGCAGGTTAAGCAGGAAATTAGTGTAGATTCTTTAAGAAACCAGCTGGAGAACAGGAAAGATTCGGTAGTGTACAACTCCAGGTATATTAAATTTACTAAAGAAGAATTTTTGACTGATAGTACACGGCTGTTTCCTTTAGATACCACATTAAAAGGTTTTCATAGGTTTAATCCTTTAAAAGAACCAAAAAGCCCCACCATGAACCTTGGAATCATGGGCATGGCTTATCGCCCGATGCTGTTCGAACCTTCCAAAACTATTGGTTTTGATATAGGTTATCATTTTTTCGACAGGTATATGATCGGCCCTCAAGACATTAAATATTATCAAGCAAGATCTCAATATACCGAACTTTATTATGTCTCACCCTTAGGTGGAAAGCAGGAGCAACGTTTTCATGCATTGCATACCCAGAATATTAAACCCAACTGGAATGTTGGCGGCATGTTTGGCAAGCTGGGAACAGAAGGCTTTTATGCAGGACAAAAATCTGATATCCTGAATGCCTCTATATGGAACTGGTACGAATCTAAAAATAAAAGATATACACTATTAGCAAATGGTACATTTAATACCATAAAAAGTTATGAAAGCGGTTCTATACTCAATGATTCAATCTTTAGAGTTCCAACAATTGTAGATCCTCTTTTCGAACAAACGCGTTTAGGGAATGATGCCATCCATAATGTAAGAAATAATACTTTTTTTGTAAAGCAATTCTATAATATTGGCAAGCAAAAAGAGGTTGAGGGTGAAGCCGGAGAATCTGTATTGCCAACACAAAGAGTAAGCTATACTTTTTCCTATAACAGACAAAAATACTTCTTCCGGAAAGATACACGTGACGAATCGGGCTTATTAAGAAATTACTATATCTACCAGGATTCTACATCTGATTCTACCATCGTTAATCATTTAAAAAACGAATTTAATTACAGTTTTTACTTACGCGGTAAAAGTGTGTCTTTTCTAAAAAATGAGTTGAAATTAAACGTGGGTATACAGCAGGATTATTATAACTACAGGCAGTTTACTTACGAAAGCAAGTTTCAGAATTTGAGTTTGAAAGGATCTATAAACTATGGCTTTAATGATAAAGCAAATTTGCAGGTTAATCTTCAACAGCTGTTCCAGGGCAGAAATGCGGGCGACTTCTTATACCAGGCTCAATCAGAAATAAAACTTAGTAATAACGTTGGGAGGATAGTTTTAGGTGCTTATTCTCAAAACCAGAGCCCATCCATGGTATTTGAAAGACAGCTTACAAATCACCATCGCTGGACAAATAATTATGAGCGGGTTAAAACGCAAAACTTATCCTTTGCTTACCTGAATCCGAAATTTAATTTTAACGCTAAAGCCGAATACTTTTTGGTAAGTAATTACTTGTATTTTAGAAACCTTGCGGGAGATATTGTACCCGATCAATTGAACAGCAATATTAATTTATTGAAACTGAGTTTAGGAAAGGATTTTAAATTTGGGAAGTTTACTTTCGAAAACTACGTAGTATACCAAAAGACAGATTTCGAATCTGTTTTAAGAACTCCGGAAATTTATACTTTCCATAGTTTTTACATGCGACAGGATTTTGTAAAAGTACTTAAAGCTGAATTCGGTTTTGATGTAAGGTACTTTAGCGAATATACTCTTAACTCTTACGCACCAGCTATCGGGCAGTTCTATAACCAGGGAAATGATAAGGCCGAAACCTGGCCAATAGTAGATGTATGGTTTAGAACTAACTGGAAAAGAGCAAATCTTTTTGTAAGGTATGATTATGCTAATCAGGGCTTATTCTCTAAGGGTTACTACACAGTAAATAAATATCCAATGCCTTATTCTTTGGCTTCATTTGGCCTGAGCTGGAATTTCTACGATTAATTTATAAACCTAAATTCATGGTAATGATTTGCGATGCTTCACCATCATTATCAGTAACCAATAATAGTTCATAATGATTACCACTTTCCTTTTTTATAGCTACCGACTCTACTTTAGCTAGCAGTGGCTTGTTTTGAAGCATTAGTTGTGTAGCCTTCAAATGAAAATTATTAAGATCTATAGAGCCAATAAAGCTTCCGGTAACCTCACCATCGTCAATCCAGTTTTGGGTGTTTTCTACAGAAGCTGTAAATAAGATTTTACTCTGATCTGGAGTGATGCATGCGCCAGAGAAACCAGCTTCAATACCAGCTAATTTTGGTAATTCGTGAGCAGTGATTTCAAAATCCGGAACATTGGTATTGGTCTCAAGGTATTTAAGCAAATCCTGCAATAAACATTTAAATATGAGATTTTTGCCCCGGTTAAAGAGGTAAAGGTGTTTATCGCTGGAAACAGCTGCTTCTATATTTAAGTCTTCTGCTTTTAAGCTTGCAATTTTTATCAGATACTGGTATAATCCTGTTAAAGAATATGGTCTGGTTTGCCCTGTAGCAGGGTCAATTATTATCAGCTGGTCTCTGGTTTGTCTTATAGATCCCGAACAAAATACCATTAACTTAATCTTATTTCCGTCTCTAAATCTGTTTAAAGCCTCATAATCCGGCTTGATAGGTTTAGGTATGATATTGAATTTCCTGGAAAATTGCTGATGAAGTTCAATTTTATCTAATAGCTTCAAATTGGTATCGAGCTTAAACAGCCAGGGTGAGTTATCTCCGATGATAAAAATCTGATTATCTATTACCTCGATTCCGGAAGCAGAAGGGATAATATCAATATTTTTAACACTGGTTATTTCTGCGGTCAAATCTTTATCCTTACAGCTAATCAATCCAAATAATACAATCGTTAAACATATTTTGAAGTTACTCATTAGGTTTTTTGTTTTTTCTTTTTAGCTGCGGGGAATAAAACATTATTTAATATTAACCTATATCCCGGCGAATTAGGATATAGATTTAAATCAGTAGGAGGGTCTCCAACCATATGCTGGTAATCTTCCGGATCATGACCACTGTAAAAAGTCCACTGGCCCTTTCCAAACTGCCCGTGAATATACCTTACTTCATTAGCAGATTTTAATTCGCCCATTACCAATACATCCGGCTTTAAAAGGTTTCGTTTAAAGGAGGTGGTTTGCCCCATAAAACCCTTAATTACATTTTCGTGGTTTTGAGTTAGCATGGTTGGGATTACATCCCACTTAGCAGAAAATTCAAACAAGGTAAAAAAATCTCTTGTTTGGTCTATATTTCTGGAATTAGTCGCGTCAATATCAGAAAACTCATAATTTGTAGGATTAAGGTCGAGCCTGAAATCTCTAAACGCAAAAGTTTTCTCAAAATCTAGCTTGCTTTGTGCCTGTGGATCGGCACCATCTCCATCAAACATATGTTCACAAATATCCACACCTGTGGCAGCTAAAGCTATATCAAAGCTATCTGTACCAGAGCACATCGCGAACAGGAAGCCACCACCCCCACAAAAATTCTTTATAGTTGTAGCAACAGCTAATTTCATTTGTGAAACTTTGCTATAGCCTAGTTTCTTCGCTGTTGCTTCCTGTAATCTTACATCTTCTATATACCATGGTGCTAATCGGTAATTGGCCCAAAATCGCCCATATTGTCCGGTAAAGTCTTCGTGATGTAAGTGCAACCAGTCATACTCAGGTAATTTCCCGCTTAGAATTTCCTCATCATATACTACATCGTATGGAATTTCTGCATAAGTTAAAACCATGGTAACAGCATCGTCCCATGGTAACTTACTTTTAGGAGAGTAAACAGCAATTTTTGGAACTTTCTCAAGCTTCACTATTTCCATATTTACTTCTGTATTTGCAATTTCTGTAAGTATTGCAGTTACTTTTGCATCAGGTATAACCTCGAAACTCACTCCTCTAACTTTTAGTTCTTTTTCAAGAATAGTATTATAAGACATCATAAAACTGCCTCCGCGGTAATTTAGTAGCCAGTTTGCCTCCTGTTGATTTTTTAAAACCCAATAAGTAATTCCGTAAGCCTTTAAATGGTTGCGTTGTTGCTCATCCATCGGAATTAAAATAGAGGCAGAATACGTGTTAAAGCAGGTTAAAAGGGCAAAGAAAAAAAATAGTGCTTTTTTCATCCTATAAAATTAATGATAAAGCTGTAAAACGTTTACACAGCCTAAAAATTTTCTTATTTTTGCCGGTCATAAAATAAGAAACATGAGCAAAGCGATTATTAAAACAGAAAAAGGAGACATGACTGTAGAATTCTACGAGAATGATGCTCCAAATACTGTTGCTAATTTTAAGAAACTAGTATCAGAAGGATTTTACAATGGTCTAACTTTTCACCGTGTACTTCCGGATTTCGTAATCCAGGGAGGATGTCCTTTCTCTAGAGAGGCAGCAACATCCTTTAAAGCAGGGTCTGGTGGGCCGGGTTACCATATAGACTGCGAGTTAAGTGGTGATAACCAATATCATGATCGTGGTGTGTTATCTATGGCACATGCAGGAAGAAATACAGGTGGTTCTCAGTTCTTTATCTGTCACAGCCGCAATAACACTGCTCATTTAGATCGCAATCATACTTGTTTTGGTAAAGTGATAGAAAACGTAGATGTAGTGGATGCTATTAAGCAAGGCGACAAAATAGTTAGCATAGAACTGGTAGAAGCATAATATAAGTTTCCGGTAGAAAATAATATTTTAGCATACCTTGTCATAAATGCTTATTTTTCGCCGGATTTCAAAGTAAAACAAATCATATGAATTTAGCAGGTTTAGTTGCTGTATCCGGTAAGCCGGGATTATATAAATTAATTGGTCAAAACAAATCAGGCTTTATTTTAGAAAGCTTAGACGGACAGAAAAGCAAATTAGTAGTAAATATGTCTACTTCTAAACTAGCTTCTCTGGAAGATATTACCATTTATGGTGAGGATGAAGACTTAAAATTAAAAGATGTTTTTGCAAATGCGAAAGCATTTGATGGTGTAGTACCAGATGCAAAAGCTGATGCTAAAGAGTTAAGAAAATTCTTCTTCGAAATAGCTCCGGATCATGATGAGGCTAGAGTTTATTCTTCGGACATTAAAAAAATTGTAAGCTGGTATCATATAATTAAAGATCTCCCATTATTTACAGAAGAAGAGACATCTGAAAAAGCAGGTGAAAGCGAAGTTCAGGAAGAGACTAAGGCAGTGAAAGCTGAAAAACCAAAAGTTGAAAAAGCAAAAGTAGCTAAACCTAAAAATGATAAGGCAACTTCTACAAAAGCAGCAGCTCCAAAGAAAACTGCTAGCAAAAGAAATCCTTAATATTCACAAATGATGCAAGGTTTTTAAATATTTAAATGCTTTAATTTAAATAAAAAAAAACTTGCATTGTTTTGTTTTAAAATATACATTTGCACCACAAAACAAAGATACCGATCGGGGTGTAGCGTAGCCCGGTATCGCGCCACATTTGGGATGTGGAGGTCGTAGGTTCGAATCCTGCCACCCCGACTCAACTCATCAAAAGCCTCTAAATTATTAAATTTTAGAGGCTTTTGTTTTTACCAGTATTCCAATCCTTTTCAATTCATTTATTGTGAAAACCAAAGGTGAACCAATTTTATGTTTACTTGAGTTGTTAATTAAGTTAAGTGATACCAAGTACTAACCAAGAAAGAGGAAGTAAACAAATCCAATCAATTTTATAATTAACGTGAGTTCGGTTTAAGCGGCTAATAAAAGCTGGTTATCCTCTTTTTCAAAAACAATATTAAGAGAAGGTTTTTTAGGAAAGAAATGGTAGGCACAAATTACCCTTGTGTGCTGCAGCTTACAGATATTCTTTAATTCATCGTTGACACATCAATAATGGCCCTTTTTCTAAGCATGATTTTGTCAGCCTGAGAGATATTAAAATCTTTCATGTTTTTGCGTGGTTTGGTAATCATTTGGATTCCATTTCCCCATAACAAGTCTGCCAGAGCTTTGGAGATATACCCTTTATCACCAAACAGTTTACCAAATATATCTTGTGTCATAGAGGTCATCAATTTGACATTACGATCGTCCACATTGCCTTTGGTAAGATAAAATGATAGTATTTCACCTTTGTC
>JAZQRF010000200.1:0-1510 GCA_045629485.1 Pelobium sp.
CAAAAACATGTTTGACTGGGAGTATCAAAGCACTTTACAATTAGTGAATCAAAAAGTAATTGATGCCTGCGTTTATCCAAAGTCAGGAGGTGGATGGCGCATGTGGTACAATAATGAAATGGACGGAAAGTCTATTTATTACGCAGATAGTGAAGATCTTTACCATTGGACAGAAAAAGGGAAAGCCATTGCTGCCAGGGGAGAAGGGCCAAAAGTATTTCAATGGAAAGGAAAATATTGGATGGTCATTGATGCCTGGCGGGGAATACTCATTTACCATTCTGATGACCTGGCAAAATGGACTTTACAGAAAAACGTGATTTTAAAAGATCCCGGTAAGGGAACAGATGATGGGGTCATGGGTGGGCATCCGGATGTAATAGTGAATGAGGACAGGGCTTTTATTGTTTATTTCACCCATCCCGGAAAAACGCCGGAGAATAAGGGCAAAGATGGTTATGAGCAGCGGAGAAGTAGTATTCAGCTTGCAGAGCTGGAATATAAGGATGGTGAGATCACCTGTGACCGCGATCGACCTGTTTATATCAGGTTGAAACCTTAATCAGTAATGATAAAGAATTTATAGTTATGAAAAGGAATATCATTTTTGCTTTTAGTTTATGCATGCTCACACTGCTTGCATTTCAGGAAAAAGAAAAACCAACGCTTTATATTATTGGCGATTCTACGGTGAGGAACTCCAATAAAGAATTTTGGGGTTGGGGAAGCATCATCGAAGAGTATTTAAATACAAACCAGATTCGTGTAGCCAATCATGCCATGGCAGGCAGAAGTACCCGCACATTTATAAAAGAAAACCGCTGGCATAAAGTAGATTCTTTATTAAAACCCGGAGATTTTGTAATGATGCAATTTGGCCATAACGAAGGCAGTAAACCTGATACTACTAAAGCGGGTTATCGTGGGGTGCTGCGAGGAATTGGAGAAGAGGTAAAAGAATTGACCTGGCCTAATGGCGCTAAAGAAACAGTACATAGCTATGGGTTTTATCTTCGAAAATTTATCAGAGCTACCAAAGCAAAAGGAGCAATACCCATTGTGCTTTCTATGATTCCGCGTAACCAGTGGGATGAGAATGGCAATATCAAAAGAGCCGATAAAGATTTTGGACTTTGGGCCAAAACGGTTGCTGAGGAAGAAAATGTGCTTTTCATCGATTTAAATTCGATTACTGCCGATAAGTATCAAAAGGTAGGGCCAAATGCAGTGAAAGAAGCCTATTTCCCTGGCGACCATACCCATACCAATAAAGCCGGTGCAACAGTAAATGCGCAATCGGTAATCGAAGGTTTGAAATCTTCATCAGGACATCCATTAAAAAAATATATCAAAGAATAACCAATCATAAATACCAATGTTCACATTAAACAAGTCCCTGTTTTTATCCTCAATAAGCATGATTTTGCTTATTTCCTGTGCGGCCTTAAGAAAGCAGGATAAACCAACTTTATTTTTAATAGGTGATTCTACTGTAAAAAACGGGAAGGAT
>JAZQRF010000201.1:0-3146 GCA_045629485.1 Pelobium sp.
TCCGGTGCAGGAAATAATCGAAACCTTATCCTGACGAATCATCTCAGCTAATGAAATTCCAAGTTCAGCAGTACTCATTGCTCCTGCTAAAGTAATCATCATTTTTCCACCTTCATCAAGATGTGCTTCATAACCTTTTGCAGCATCTACCAATGCAGCAGCATTAAAATGCAGGTAATTTTTCTCAAGAAATTGAGATATAGGCCCTCTTTGTACAGTCATTTCGTTTAATTTTTATGCAAAAGTAAGACTTTTGGTGAAGGTATTATTGGTAACAAAAATGATTTTTTAATTTATGAAGCTTAGCATAGGTCAAAATCAGAATCTTTATGACGTACCACAACCCTATGAACAGGTTGATATTCTCATTAAAGAAACTAAAAAAAGCCCATTACAGCCTTTTTAGCATTACAAAGCCAGAGCTTATACGGTATAAGATATGCTAAAGCTATGCTAAGGTTATGCTTAAGTTATGCTTAAGTTATTCTTAAAACACCTCTCTTCAGGACAAAACAAAAAATAAATACTATAAAAGCTGGTTGGATCACTGTTGAACCAGAATCACAGCTGGTCTTATAAAAAGAAAAAGCAGCAACTTTAAAAATTTGCTGCTATGTTGCTACTAAAGGTATTTCTCCTCTTGTATCTTGACTAAATTATTTTCTCTTTCTTTCTGGTACTTTAATTTCACAACCAGCTCCGTCTACTACTACTCCGGCTGGTGTGCCGGGGCATTTATCAAATGCATCTGCAACGCCATCTCCGTCACTATCTTTTGTTAGATCTGCTATGCCTTGTTCACTTTTAGTTGTGTTTATTTTTAACTGCTCCAGCTCTGTTCTTAAGGTGTTATTGCTGATCTCATCGTACATGCTGCCGATTGGGTTGCTCCAAAACAATACTGGTTTAGCCTTAGGACCCAGGTTAAACTCCAGCCCTACCGATGCGTAAGAAAACTTATCTTTTGATGTTGGGTGAGCAGGATTTGCATCCAGGTCGTCGCTCTCCATAAAATAGAAAGAATAATCAAGGTTAAAATTGATGGTGTTGGACACCCTGAATTTAGCCCCTGCACCAAGCGGAACATAACCATTTTTTACGTATTCCTTGTCTCTACTTGCTCCAGCCTGTCCTTTCCAGTCAATTAATCTCTGGCTGTTATTAATATAGGAAGGTGCGTAGGCCAGTAGGCCAAAACCTGCATTCAGGGTAAATCCTAAAGCATTCTCTCTTTTAAGGAAATCTATCGTTCCTACATTAACTTCGGCTCTAAGGTCTAGGCCATAGCCTATTTTTGTGGTGTAGGATATAAAATCTGTTATCCCATTGGCTGCAATGAGGTCTTTATTACTCCCTGAAATGTCTCCCATCAACACGTTGGCTTTAAGCCCGAATGACGGTGCCAGCTGCTTTTTTAAAAATATACCATAACCCAGGTTAGCCTCCCAGTTGCTAAAGTCATTTTGCCCGCCTGTAAATACTACTGGTGATAATGCGCCGGCATTAATTCCAACAGACCAGGTTCTATATTGGCTTCTGCCACCAAACAGTTTACCGTCTTTGGTAGTGACTTCCTGGGAGATACCGGATGTACTGCAAGCTAGAAATAATACAATTAATTTACTGGTAATGATTTTTCTCATTTAGATTTTAAGTTTTTTTAGTTTAATAAATAATCTTAATAGGACTTTATTAAGAGCAAGCATAATTGTTCTTTAATTTAAAGAATAATAGGTTGTAAAATTAAGTCAAATAATCTCCTCATAAAATTATTTGTCGAATTTATAGCCCAGTACCAAATCAAATATTCCTCCCGTAAACCCTCTTACTGAATTAGGTTCTGAATTGTAAAGGGCTGATATGTTTAACTGGTTTTTATAGTTATAGCCGATTCCCCCGGTAAAGCTTTGGTTGCTGTGATACATTGTATAAAAGCTCAATTCATCCGCACTTAGTTCGGCTGCTAGATCGTACTGGTTATCGAAATTCTTTACACCACGGTAAGCCACAAGAGGTTTTACCCCAAACGTTTCGTCTATTTTGAAACGGTAGCTTACAGAACTATAGAAAACTGCATAGTCTACGGTAAAAAACTGGCTGTTTCGCTTCTGGTTTAGGTTAAGATAACTGAACTGTGCCTCAAACAAGTTATTGATGTAGCTTACTCCAAAATTACCATCAAGGTAATTCTCACGGTTGTTATAATTTGCCAATCCTCCGTCTGCTCCGGCTGATCCGCTCGCCAGTCCATAATCCAACCTGTCTTGTGCCCAGCTTAATGACACACCGAATCTTAAGCTTTGCTCGTCTGAAAATGGGACTTTATAAGAAAAACTTCCCATTGCCTGTGTCTTGCTCATCAAGCCAGATTTATCATTGATGATATTGATTCCTACTGAGGCTTTATCATTGATGGGGCTGCTGGCAGATAACGACATCAATACCGGTGAACCTGCAATCTTGTTCCACTGGTTAGAATAGTTGCTAAAGATTACAGGCTTGCCAGTAACTCCAGCCATCGCTGGGTTTAACAAATACGGGTTATGGAAAAACTGGCTCTTCATTGGCGTTAATTGAGCTTCTGCTTCCATTACCGCCATAATTACCATTAGTAATAGTATTATTCTTTTCATCTCTTTTTTTGGTTAATGGGTGTTTTCTGGTAACTAGTTGTTAGTAGAGAGTGCCTTATCACACCACGCCTACTTAACTAACTACTTGCTACTTTATACTTATCTTACTACTGTAATAAATCCTTTTAAAGGTGCTACGCCTGGCTCATCAAATTGAAAAATATAATAATAGGTGCCTTCATTTAAAGTTGATCCATCTAAAGTACCTGCCCAGTCATTCTTGTAACTCCTTGTTTTATAGAGTATCCTTCCTGCCCTATCAAAAATTGTTAAAGTATGTGCCGGGTAAGCATCAATATTTTTCACTACCCATACGTCGTTAATCCCATCAGCATTTGGTGTAATAAAGTTTTCTGCTTCTATTGCCTGGTAATTATTCTTTACTTCTATAGTATAACTGCTGAGACTTTGGCAACCATTAGCATTGGTTACTACCACAGTGTAGGTTGTGGTTTGTAATGGACGTACGGTTAATGTTGTACTATTTTCTCCAGAAATAATACCGTCTGCATT